>JAVCDD010000333.1 GCA_030765125.1 Candidatus Hatepunaea meridiana | reverse complement strand
CTTTTTTGTCATTCCCGCGAAGGCGGGAATCCAGACAACTTATTGTTTCTCCTGGATTCCCGCCTTCGCGGGAATGACAAAAGAGGGTTAATATCCAGAAAAACGGAGGTTTTCGGTCAGACACTACTTAACAAAGTAGTATTAACTACAATACGATTATCCCAGTTTACGCTCCATAGCTTCCTCAACAGAGGGACGTACGATTTTTACGAATTTCTGGGACTTGATGGCTCCATCTTCCGACTTGATCTCTAAGAGGGCGCCACATACGAAGCACTTAATCTGCCCCTCATAATCGTTATATGTCTCGTCCAGATCTAACTTATGACCACAGGAAAGACAGTTAATCTTCATTTCTATATCTCCCTATTAAATGTTAAAAGCTGATTTTATATTTTAAGCGATTCCTTGAGTCCGTAAGCGACTATGTCGAGTTGATTGTCCAATCTTAGAAGGTAGTATTCACATTCCAGCACTTCCTTCTGTATGGGCAAACCTAAAGCTTTAATAGTCGGATTAGGCACAAACACCTCCCCTTCGGCTTCCCATGTACCCTTTTCAGAGTCAATTTGTGCGAGTTTAGTAATGTTCACCTGCTTAACATCCGGCTTTGTTTTCTTCAGAAAGTTGATAACGGCATTTCTTACATCTCCGATGGATCGCGTTTTGCGTTCAACTTCAGGACCGTTCGTGGATTGCACCGGTTCCAACATTTTGAGTGAATCCTTGATTTTCATCGTGACACTCTTCTTTAGATTTTCGCTCTTAGGCGATGCCCTGCCCTTTGCAATTCATGCAGTAAAAAACACCGGTTTTACCGGTGCCATTACATTTGGGACAAGTATCTGCATCTTTGTTGACGGAAACGACTCCCACGCCCTTGCATGATAAACAGCTCATACCATTGCTTTCCAGTCCAGATCCTAAGCAATTCAGGCATTTGACGACCGGCGGATTAACCTTGACACTACCGGAACCGTGACAAACGGGGCATTTGCTCATATTGCCGTATTTAGGATCCACACCACTGCCGTTACAGTAGGCGCAGGATGCGGAATTGATAAAGTACTTTATTCGAGCGCGCCTGCCCTTTAGCATTCCGGATTTGACAAGAATTTCCTTTGCATATCCCATTTCGCTACTTCCTATTTCTTAAGTTGTCGCGCGCTGATGGCGGGAACTTACTTAAGGATCCGGCAGCGCCTTCAAAATGAGCATCCCATTGATGGATATTCCATCGGCGGTGCGCTTGGCGTTTAGCCAATTTTCCCTCCGCGAGTGTGATCCTTGCTGCATCTGACGTGTCGGAGATAAAACCCGTTGCATGCCGCACCGAGCGGAAACTTTTGATATTCCGGTTTGTGCTAATATGATTTGAATTCTTCGGTATCATGTTAAAAGTTCCTTCCACTTTTAGTATTTGAATTTAAATCCGGTTTCCTTAGAGCGAGAGATGTTTGGTTTTTTTTCACAGTCGTCAACAGGAACGGAGTCTCTATTGTGCTCGTCCAGCATTCTTACGAGAGACTCCTTTTCTGTCACTATTTCCCGGAATCGTTCGTCAATTATATTTACACGGTGAGTTGCGCTTTTCTTTTCCATGTTCCTGCGTTCTTTTTCCATCTCAAGAGTCGCCAGTTTAAGGTATGCTTTATGAGGTAGAAATAATCGATCAACACTTCCTGAGTGAGTTCGTATATCACTCAAGCCTCGAAGATTTCTTTTGGGTATTGCCATGTTCTATGCTCCAATTAAGATTGAATAATGTGTAGAAACTTCAACGTCCTCTGTTGTCCCGAATTATCGGGATGATAGCTTAGTAGGGCGGATTCTTAATCCGCCGGATTTAACAACCAAAGATAGCATTACTTTGTTAAGTATTTATTTTAGCATTTCATAATTATTTGAAACATCATAATTTCCGCGTAGGGGCCGATTTATCGTGCTCTGTTGCATGAATTGAAGGGGAAATAAGGGGACAGTATACCTATTTTTCTGGGGGACTATCGTTATTTTAAAGAGTATTTATAAAAACAGGTTTACTGTCCCCTTATTTCCTGCACGAATCTCGCACTTAACAAAGTAATGATAGTTGTCGATAAGAATTGTCCGGCAGGATAAGATCCCATCCTACATAATTGTCAACCGCAGCAGGTTGACAGCGGACGTTGAGATTTTTACACATAAGTTAAGATTTAGTTTATTTTAACAGACTTTTTTAATAATCTCACTTATCTTCTGTGGCGCAATCGACTCACCGCTACGAGTAACTTTCACAGTGTCATTGCCCAGGACGTCGGTGCAAATACGACTGAAAAATGGATCGTTTACATGAGCATGTCCACTCCGATGAGCAAGGATCTTGGCAATGGCAATACATGCACGAATAGTGGGACGATTGTTGTTCACTCCAATGAGACGCATTTCCCGAACAATATTCACGATAATCTTGGCATCTGAACGCGGGAGTCCCGACTTAGCCATTGTGATTTGAATTTCAGTCTCGCGATCGAAATGCCCGAGGCGAATCGTAATGAGTCTGTCCATCAGAGCATCTTGGGTCTTGTGCGTACCGGCATACTCATCGGGATTAGAAGTGAATATCGCGCGAAAATCCGGGTGTACATCCTGATAACCCTCTCCATTTCTGCCCAGTTTAGGCAGATTAAGGATTTTTTCCTCTAAAACAGAGAGAAGCACGTTGTTAGCCTCAGGTCTCGAACGCGTGAACTCGTCATAGATTAGTGTATATCCATTTTGGCATGCGTTTGTAAGCCGGTTGTTTTCCCAAAGGGTATTCATCTGTTCTTCGGTCTTCAAAACCGAATGGATGAAATTATCGATAAGTTTAGATTTACGGTACCCGGAGTCACGACCGACAAGATCGGAACTCCCAAACTCGTCATCCCCGTGCATAAGAGTGACGGGACGACCCAATTGCGCGGCAATATGAAAAGCAAGGGTTGTTTTGCCTGTTCCGGCAGGACCCGAGAAATGAACCGGATATCCAACTTCGACATAAGTAAGAACGCGATCAGTTAGATCTTGAATGAAAGGTGTGATAACGAATTCATCACTGGATTCAAGCTGAACTTTGTCTTTCTCATTGTCCGACTGGATACTCCTGGAAACAGGTATTAAAACATCCATTGGGTTAGCTTTCATTGGAATTTACTCCTTTATGACTACCTTAACTCCATCACAGCTTTTAATCATAGCGGCTTGGATCTGTATTTATTTTTCAAACGATCTTTACGCCGGGACCCAACCGAGTCCGCGGCAAATCAAACAAGCCATCGCCTTCGCTCCGTCGTCATCACCTGTACCCATACAGTCCGGACACGTAACGGTTGGACCATCGGGAGCCGGCATAAAACCTTTTCCACCGCAAACAAGGCAGGTCAGTCTCTTAACGGCTCCTGTTCCATTACAATGTGCACAACGAATACAAGGCGACTGAACTCGGACTAAACCACTTCCTCCACAAACGCAACATTTGGAAAGACGAGACATAATCCCAAAGGGATCTCTCCCTGTACCACTGCAGAAAGAGCAACGGATTTCTTCCGTTTTCATTATAAGTTACTCCCTTCTATTGACGTAAATATTAATCACTACTTAAGCGCCGGTGGTGTCCTTGTATAGTTGTTAGTACATCCAAACACTGTCATTCCCGTGAAGACGGGAATCCAGATTGAGAGTTTCTACTCAACTAACAAAACTAACATACTGATTTATCAATGGAATGAACATACTAAACTTCTAAACTGGATTCCCGTCTTCACGGGAATGACAGTGTTGGACACTCTTAACAACCATACAGGGACATTACCTAAGCACCACTGATAGGATATATTTTTACTTGATCTTGATTAATGATTCTGTTGATTTAATCTCATTTCCTCATTCCCGCGAAAGCGGGAATCCAGTTTGTAGAATGTTAAATACTTGAGAACTCTGGATTCCCGCTTTCGCGGGAATGAGGAAATGAGAAGGTAATTCTTCAATAATTTACTAAATCAACAGAATCATTAATGTGTAAAAAAGTGTAAATGTCCGTTATTCCAATTCTTTACTGGCAGACGATGATGTCTGCCAGCGGGCACTGATAGGTTTTACGCATAAATCAATCTTCAGTTCTACCCCGATACCTACATTAAATTCTTCGCCTGATTGATCCATTTTTCCACATCGGCAACGCGGGGTAGCGATTCGATTTCGTGTAGTTCATCCGGAGAACATTCTGCCAATTCTAAAAAGCTGCATATTCCTGCCTCGTTCAGAATCTCCTGAGTTTTTTTACCGATCCCTTGGATGAGCGTAAGATCGTTGACTAATTCTTCTTCAGGCTCCTCTATTACCTTTGGTTCAGCTTCCACAGAAGGTTGTGCTTCGGCAGGAGGCGCTTCAACAATGGATTGAGGTTCGACATTGACAGGCGGCGCTTCTACAACAAGTCGAGGTTCAACTGTTACCGGTTTAGGCTTTGGCTTCGTTTTGACGACTTTCTTCACGGGAGCAGCACCAAACCATGCTTGATGTGCGCTTTTAAGCTCATCTGAAAATTCCGCACGCATATGGCTAATAGTATTTCTTAGGTTCGCTAAGAAAGCCAAGCGATCAGCTTTTTTATTAACGCCGTCCTTTTTAAGTTCATCAACGAACGCTGCCAGTTCAGCCATGGTTTCCTCTGTTATCTTCTTGTGATTCTCTCTGAAGATAGACAGCATATCGCTGAGATCGGACTTAAGGTCGGCTAAGAAAGCCATGCGGTCACCTTTGTTCTTAGCGCCGTCCGTTTTAAGTTTCTCAACGAACGCCTCAAGTTCAACCATGGTTTCCTCCGCCATCTTCTTATGATTCTCTCTGAAGATAGACAGCATATCGCTGAGATCGGACTTGAGGTCAGCTATGAATGCCAAGCGATCAGCTTTATTCACGATGGCGTCCTTTTTAAGGTTCTCAACGTACGCCTCAAGTTCAGCCATAGTTTCCTCCGCCATCTTCTTATGATCCTCTCTGAAGAAAGACAGCACATCGTTAAGATCGGACTTGAGGTCGGACATGAAAGCCAAACGATCTGCTTTATTCTTTGCACCGTCCTTCTTTAGGTCGGCAACGAAAACCAAGCGATCTGCTTTGTTAATAGCGCCGTCCTTTTTAAGGTTCTCATCGAATGACTCAAGTTCAGCCATGGTTTCTTCAGCCTTCTTAGTTTGGTCTTCTCTGAAGTTGGACCGCATTTCAGTTACATCGACCCTGAGGTTGGATAAGAACGCATTTCGTTTATTCCGCGAATCTGCAATCTCACCGCGCAATCGGGTCATATCGTTGGTTAAACGACCCATTTTGATTCTCCTCTTGGTGGTTTTATTTCACTCAGCTATTCGCAAGCTTAATTTAGGCTTGTCCATAGCTATAATTTTCATTGACATAGAAGCGTGGGTTGTCATTAGCAGACCAACCCACGCTAAGACAGTTAGCATCCGGTATTTACCTTTTCAGGCTTATGCCGGAGCGGCTGCGGTCGCTGTAAGCCCTATGGCTTCAGCATACTTCAGGTATGTGTCAACTGAAGCAATTACCACACGAGCTTCGATCGACAGCAACTCAATCCCAACCAGGGACACTTTAACCCAGGCATCAATCACGATACCCTTGTCCAGAATCCGGTCAATAACTTCTGCCAGACTGGACGAATCGGTTGATTTTTGGACGTTTGCCATTGGAAACCTCACTTTGATTAATCTTTACTGGCCAGCAATTTCTCATTATTACGCTTGCCTGTACTGGCCCACTAATTGGCACGCTTGCTTATATATATGCAAAGCATGTGCCAAAATATTCTAAGAGATCAATCTATGCGTAAGTATGTACTTATCAAAAGGTAACGGGGAGAATTCGGGTAAAATTTGGTGGTAGAAATATTAATTAGGGAATCGATCCTATGGAGTAAAATCCACATCCTCTGGTATCTTTCTCCATAATCGAACGGAATACTAACATGGATAAACAGGATTTTCTTTGGAATGCGCAAGCCATCCCGAATTTTCGGGAACGGCAGCATGGCTGCCGTGCTCAATAATTGCTTCCGGCTTTTTCGGGTTGCGCTGTCGTCAGGTTTCAATCCCGAAACTTCGGGAGTAACCTGATGACCTTACTCAACTATAGTTGCTTAATCTGCTGTATTACTTGGTCATGTATAAATGGCTTGCTTATAAATCCGTGTATCAATTTTTTAGAGATGGCTTTTTGAACATCCTCATCAGTTTGATAGAAGTAACCTGAAATCATCACTATCCGAACTGAAGGATCGATTTTCCGAATTTTATCGGCTAAATCTAAACCATCCATATCAGGCAGCTTGGCATCAAGTAATATCAATTTGAATCGATTTTGATTCAACAGAGAGAGAGCCTCTTCGGCATTCAATGCAGACTTTGCCTGTAATCCGTTCTTAAGAAGAAGATTCTCCAAAGCCCAACACATATCAGGCTCGTCATCTATGATTAGACATAAATGGCTCTTTTTTTTCATTTCGCCTCCTTGACTGATGTGTGAAAAGAATAAATGATTCTGTTGATTTAATGCCTCTCCTCATTCCCAACTTGATTGGGAATCCATGATTGATTTTCTAAATTATTGTAATTACTGGATTCCCAATCAAGTTGGGAATGAGGAGAACAGGTCATTTCTCTTCGCAGGCACTAAATCAACAGAATCATTCATGCTTTTTACACAACTATCCTCCTTCACTTTCAGTTCACATTCAAAGAGTGGGTAAACGAACAATGAAAATAGTTCCCTTGTCCGGAACGCTATCAACCTCTATAGAACCAAAATGTTGCTTTGCGATAGAATAACAGATGGAAAGCCCTAATCCCGTTCCTTTACCAACCGGCGAGGTTGTATAAAATGGGTCGAATATCTTTTCAATCTGCGCTTTTGGAATCCCACGACCAGTATCTTCGATTGAAACTAAAACTTCACTTCCCATTCTTTTTTCAGTTATTATTAAGTTTCCGCCATCGGGCATGGCGTTGATTGCATTGAGGAAAAGATTCATAAACATCTGTTGAAGAAGTGTCGTGTTGCCGCTGATTATAATCACCTCATCAAGAAAATGTGATCTCATGTCTATTTTTTGGATCTTAGCTTGATTTGAGATTAACGACAGGGTCTCGTGAATAAGTGAGAGTAAATTGACCTTTTCCATGTCGGTTTTTATTGGCGCACGGGCGAATTTAAGGAGATTCTCGATAATGAACGACGCCCGGTGAATAGCTGTGTGAATTTTCTTCGCGCATTCCTTGCGAAACTCAGGCTTAATTTTCTCTTCTAAAAGAAACTGTGCACTCGATGAAGCTATCGCTAACGGATTACGAATCTCATGAGCAATACCACCAGCCATCACACCCAATGCGGTGAGCTTTTGTGACTGCCGGATTTGCATCTCTAACTTCCGTTGTTCCGTTAAATCTCGGCCCACCGCGACGATCCCTATCGTTCGTGAAAAGTCGTTCTTCATCGGTGAGATCACCCAGGAAACTTGAATATCAATACCGCGTTTTGTAATTACACTGCATTCGATCATCTGGGATTTAGTTCCTGTTTTCGTTTTATTAAATACTTTTTTTATTTCTTTTCCATTATAGTCGGTAATATAATCAAAGAAAGATTTCCCATTTGCCTCATTATAGGTATAGCCAAAAACCTTCTCGGCAGCGGGATTCCAGGTCAGTATCTTCGCATCGGTATCGGTCGATAAGACGATATCGCTCGCACTATCGACAACACTGGCTAATTGGCGCTCCACACGACGGACTTCTTCGCTCAATCGCACCTGATCCGTCACATCGATCATCAAAAGCATTACACTTTCCACATTTCCCTCCCATTTAAAGGGCAGGATCGTGTAATAGAAGGTTCTTAACGGCAAACCAGGAGCGCGATAGGTCATTTTTTGACCATCGGTGGCTTTATTATTCTTGAAAACCTGACGAATTTGACTCGTGATCTTCAAATTTTCAAGAATGATCGCAGGAAAAACATCTTCAAGCCGGTATCCTATTGTCGTTGAAAGAGAACGTTGGCTCTTTTCAATAAAATATCGATTTGCCGATATTATGCTCATATCTTCATTGATTAGCAGGACAGAAGAAGGAATTGCATCCAACAACATAGTGTAGAGCTTTTTACTGAAGTTTCGCACCATAGAAATTGGGCGTTTTTAAGGGGTTTTTAGTATAGAAACCGACCCATAATTTGTTATATTGTAGTTAGTTACAACAACATTCCAAAAAGGAGCAGGAATCGTGGCT
>JAVCDD010000144.1 GCA_030765125.1 Candidatus Hatepunaea meridiana | reverse complement strand
TCGCTGGGCTAATTCCATTCCGCCTACGGCTTCATTCCATTAGCCCAGCGAAATAGCGCCACAGGCAACAAAATAAAACGGGAATTATAATTGTCGCTGACTGGGAAGAATAATTGTCGTTCATCACATTTGTCATTTGTTTAATGTTTTTTTCAATTTTGTATTCTACTGAAATCTGAATTTTAAGAAAAGTATAATGAAATTAAGTCAAATAGCAAGAAAAATTGAGCTTAATTGCCATTTGGATGAACATTGAACTGAAAGATGGTTGAAGAGGTGAGGGATTTTGTGGTTGTCAGTTGGTTTGGGTATTTGGGAATTGGGAAATTCAGATCTGTTGAAACTCCATTAGAAGAGAGGCATTAAGAAATTAGAGTCTATATTGGTGCAAAATACTTCTTTTGTATTTTGCTTAACGTTACGCATAAGAGGCAAGCAATGGAGTGCAGCAGATAAATGTCAGGTGATGCGCCTTACTTGGCTACTTAATTTTCTTATTATCAAATCCCATTATTCCATTCTATTAAATATTCCAACCCTCTCATCTTTGAATAGGATAGAAACGCATCAGGATTTGGAAGTTGGCTGGTCGAGTCATGATAATCATCATAAGTCTTCTGAAGGTTTGCCTTTAATAGATCAACTCCCATTGATTCTAGACTAGTGCACTCCCTTCTTCGAACAGTTAAAAAGTGCTGTCTTAAAAGATCAGGGTTATCACGGAATTTGATTATGTTATCTGGATTCCCATGAAATATAGCTTGACACACTTCACAATCACAAATTAAATCCGGGTGTTTGTGAAGAATTAAATCTGTTTGTGACATTGATCTAAATTCATGGAATTTTGGAATGTAATATCTTTCGGGTACACCTCCTCCACCAGGAGTCATCTCATATGATTTGTGTTGAGTATACAAAATGCCATGTGAAATAGAATGCAAGAAATCCTTACAGGTAGCCATTAACATATAGCCACCATATAAAACCTCAATTATTTTCTCAGACTTGCTGAGTTTACCTAATAGATTTTTCACTTTTTGAATTTCATCCGAGGTAGTAGCTATCTCGTTCATGTTGTCAATCCAAATTACAACTCCTTTAAACTCGGAATAGTCATTTGATATACGATCTATCAGCTCAGTGTTCAAACTCCTGGCTGGGCAGGAGATGACAGGATAGACGGGAAGTTTGGAAAGATTAAGTGTTATTTTCGCACATTCAAGCGTGAAGTCGTACCAAGGGTCTGATAAATCCGAAAATCTGAAATATGGGGGAATGATGTATTTCGGTTTTGTAGGCTTAGTCCTTTTGTACCGATCTAGATATTTACTAGCCTTACTTGATTTCGACTCGTTCTTAACTATCGTCATCTGAAATTCGTAAACATTTTTGCAAAACTCATCAATATCGTCTATATGATGGGGTCGAAATTTGGAATCAATCTCCAAATCATCCAATTTTTCAATAAGCGGTGGATAATATAAGTTGATTAACTTCCCAACAGATGGTCTCAAATTACCTTTATCGTTTAGATGCACACCTTTTGGATTTTGAAGGATGAAGGTCATTGGATCAATAACATAGTACTTATCAAACATCGATGTTATGAACACTGAGGTTGAAGCGGCTTGATAGGCTAAAATATGCCCTGGAATGACAAGACCATCAATTAAATCTTTTTGATCATGGATTAATTGGATATCCCCGTGCATACCAAATCTTAGGTTAATATTCATGGGCTCTTATCCCTTGTTAAATCCAAAATAATTCTGTCGAACCCATTCAGTCATCTGATGATTGACGAATGGACTTTGTTGAGCTTCCATTATAATTGATACTTGACCCCAACTTGAACCTACCGATAATAAGCCTATTCCGTATTCAATGAGTCTCTCTTTTTGAACACGGTGTATAAATTTATCATAAATAGCTATGTAGGCTTTTTCACCAGCAGTGAGATTCACGATAGCTTGTGACAGAGCTTTTGTCCAATTTGAGATTTTGGCTTCATAAGTATTGATCTCATTTGTTGCGGGATCCATTGACACTATGTCTATACGGTTTTCATAATGCTTTAATTCTCTAACAACAGATGCATTTTGTCGGAGGTGGCAAATTAAAACATCTGCGATTCTTTTTTCAGATATGTTTTTCATAATGCCAATTTCATTTCGGAAAGACCTCTTCAAGCCAATCGTTCGCGGTCATTTTCTTTTCTACAATTGACTCAATCCATTTTTTGCTATTGTAAGATTTATTTGCCATATATATGCCTACAATTATCATAACACTAAAAGCACTAATGGATAGATAAAATAAGTATTTAATAAAAACAACATCGAAAACTATTGATAACGTGAGAAAGATTATTGCAGCAATAGAAATGTAAAACAATTTTAGTGAAGTATCCTTGCAAGTTATATGATGTTCAGCATGGAACTCGGCTTGTGATATTTTCCAAGCCAAGAAATGTATAATTTTTTCAATATTCCCATCAAAGTTGAATCGGAGTTCAGTATAAGGTGAATTGTTCGAATGTGAATCTCCACCCTCACACTCTTTTTTAATAATTCCTATCATCTTAACTAAATGTTCTTTGAGAATGTCACCGAAATTTTTCTGAAGGACTTGTGCAATATATCTTCTTATTGGTGATTCTTCATCAATTTCCTCAATATTGTAAACTTGTTTGATAAAAACATCAAATTTCGATTTATGAGGTAGAGATTTGTCGGCTTGGCTAATTGAGGTTGGAAAACTGTCTGAGATTAATTCAAAAATCTTCGATACTTCTTCAATAATAACGGATTGGAATAGTTTACTTAGAGAGCTTTTAATAGAAACAAGAGACATTTGTATATCTGATTTGTTTTGCTTTATTAACCAAAGATATATTGGACTGCAAAGACCAAGAAGTGCAGTACAAACAATGGGGGCACCCCACTGATTAAAAAATGGATTTACTAAAGTCTCAGGCATTTTCTATTTCAGGAAAGACCAAGTTGTTTTTTTATTTCACTTCTATCTGTATAGTCAGGATAGTTTTCATAAACAAATATCAAAAGCTGTCTAAGCGTAATGGAATTAAAGAATTCCTTAAATTCTCTAAGTTCTTTTTTATCTGAAGATTTTAATCCTTTCCACATGTCTTCAGCTACTTCCCTTCCAAAATTTGAAAGGGAAAACCTCTCAGACTGAATGTGTCTCGGTCTTGGATTATCCAAGTCATATACCGAAGCGTCTTTAAGTTCGTTATCATACTCAATACCATCATCTGAAATTACATACTGCAATTGCACCGTACGTATTAACCCAGCTGATTTTAGTTCCTCTATGTCAGTTCTTAGTTGATTGCTAAATGGTCCCATTTTATATGATTTGTAATCCAATTGCCTGGCTTGTTTAACTATCGACTTTGGACCTTTGCCCTTTTGGAGTAAAAACATTAGTTTCTGCAAGCGTGTAATGCCTTCAATTGGCTGGGATTCACCTGAGCTTTCATCTTGCGGTGCGTATAACAGTACTAAAAGTAAATCCATTGGATTCTCAACATTTAAAGTATTTGAGTTTGTTTGCATTTTCACTTCCTTGGTTTTTCTTATTTAAAGAAAATATAGTGCACAAATGTTCAGCATGCAAGAAATTTGATAGTTAGTGTCTGACCGAAAACCTCCGTTTTTCTGGATATTAACCCTTTTTTGTCATTCCCGCGAAGGCGGGAATCCAGGAGAAACAATAATTTATCTGGATTCCCGCCTTCGCGGGAATGACAAAAAAG
>JAVCDD010000049.1 GCA_030765125.1 Candidatus Hatepunaea meridiana | reverse complement strand
CTTTTTTGTCATTCCCGCGAAGGCGGGAATCCAGATAAATTATTGTTTCTCCTGGATTCCCGCCTTCGCGGGAATGACAAAAAAGGGTTAATATCCAGAAAAACGGAGGTTTTCGGTCAGACACTAAGTATCAATATTGGTTTTTATAATTGTTTGAAGCATTAAAAGTTCCGCGTAGGGGCCGATTTATCGAGCCCTACGCGGATTCAAGGGACTAAAGACCAAAGACTCATTGCAAAATGTCCGTTCAACTTACAATTCTCGGCTTTTTGAGAAAACGCGACTACTACGGTTACGAACTCAAGAAAGCGATAGAGGAGCAAATGTAGGCATGGACTGATATTAAATTCGGTTCGATCTATCACGCTATTGGCAAGCTCAGAAAAAACAACTTTGTACGTAAGGTTTCAACATCCAGACAAGCTGGTAAACCGGCACGAAGCGTTTATACTATCACTGAAGAAGGTCGAGAAGAGTTCAATAGACTGCTCAGAGACAATATCCTTCGTATGAACAGAGTCTATCTGAAGGAAGACGTTGGGGTCTACTTCGGCGGTTTGTTGGACAAAGAAGAATTTGCTGAAATCCTTCTCCAACGCATTGATTTGTTGATTGAACTAAAGGGAAAATTAGACAATCATCGTAAGGAGATCAGACAACATGCTCCGGATATTGCCAACCTCGCCTGTTGGCTTGTAACACACCATATTATGCACGTCGATGTTGAAATAGAATGGTTTCAGAAAATACACGATGAATTATTGTCGGGAAGGTTGGTCTATGGTTTCGAGTAAATTTGTCTTTAGTCTTTTGGCTTTCGTCTGCACACTCTGTGGGGTGGCACGGGCTACTTGTTGCCCGTGTCTCTTTACATTACGACGTATAAGATTGGTAATGAAACACGGGCAACAAGTAGCCCGTGCCACCCCCCCTAAAGCCAAAAGCCTAATAAAAATTGGTTTTATAAAATGAATAAAATCGTTCGTATATTAGTCATAGCTGCTGTGCTGATAGCTATTTTTATAATCGTCAGCATCAGCGCCCGGGATAAATCGGTTAAACGTGAAACTCCCCCACTCACAGCGGATACAACCGGTCTGAATAAGGAAGTCCCGGTAGTCGGCATTAAACTTGAACCTACTGAATTCTATGAACTTATCAGCGTAACAGGCTTATTGGAAGCCTGGAACAGAACTATGATTAGCTCTGAGACAGGCGGTCGGGTAATCAAGTGGAACTCTGAACTCGGAGAACGACTGAAAGCCGGACAGGTTGTAGTCAGCTTTGACGATGAAGTTGCTGAACTGCAATGGCATCAGGCAGAAGCAGGTCTCGAAAGCGCTAGAATAGCCGCATCTAAAGCCAAGCGGGATTATGAACGCCAGAAATCACTCTTTGAAAAGGGTGATCTGTCCGAAAATATAATTGAGTCCGTAGAATTATCAATGAAGAACGCTCAAACCGGTCTCAAAGCCGCTGAAGCAGCAGCAGGTCTTGCCAAACGTGCATTCAGTGAAACGAAAGTTAAGATGCCGTTCAATGGACGTTTGTCGGCAAAATTGGTAGTCATTGGTCAAAGCGTTCCGCCAGGGACGCCGGTTGCTGAAGTAGTACAAACCGATCCGATTAAGTTAACCATTGGACTTTCTGAAAGAGACATCATAAAAGTTCATCCCGGACAAGAGGTCTTCATCCATACTATCGGTTGGGGTGATGATAAGGAATTCACAGGGCGCGTCTATGCCGTCGGTGTTGCAGCAGATGCGATGACCCGACAATTTCCGGTTGAGATATCCGTCCTAAATAAACACCTTGAGATCAAGCCAGGAATGGCGGCAACCGCTCAAATCCTGGTTAAAGTATACAAAGAAGCCTTAGTTGTCCCTCAAGATGCCGTTACGGATTATGGTGATATTACACGCTGCTTCCTTGCTGAAGGTGAACGGGCTGTTGAACGAGATGTTAAGGTCAGTCAACCTCAATCAGGCAACGTTATGTTTCTATCAGGCGTATCACCGGGTGACACAATTATAACCGTTGGTAAAGCATCGCTTAAGGATGGACAGAAATTGGGATTGACGGTTGAATGAATTGTCGAATTGTTTGATTGTTTGATTGCTGGATTGTTCGGAAGTTTCATAATAATTTAACAATTTAACAATCAAACAATATCTACCCAACTTCCCACACAAGAGTCAATAACATGTCAATAATAAAATACTCCGTAAAAAACCCTGTCATCGTCAACATAGTCACCGTTGCTATCCTGCTCGTCGGGACTATTTCATTGATTGAACTGCCGCGGGAATTGATGCCTAAAGTATCCTTCAACTGGGTGTTTGTAATACTTCCATTCCCCGGTGTTGGCGCTGAAGAAGTTGAAAAGCTGCTGATTATTCCGGTTGAGGATGCCATTCACGATATTGACGATATAACTACAATCAGCTCCGAAGCCAATGAAGGCGGAGGATTCATCATGGTTCAATTCGGTGACATTGACGATGAGACCTTCAAAGAAAGATATAGGGAAGTAGAAACTGAAATCAATGCGGTCAGCTTGCCGGAAGGCACTCTGGACCCTATAATTGACGATTTTGATACGGATAATTTTTTACCTGTTATTTCAATTTCGATAACCGGCGATATACCGGAAAAACAATTACGCGATCTTACTGAAGATTTACGAGATGACATCCTTGATATTAAAGGTGTATCAAAGATTGCATTATCGGGCGTCCGTGAACGTGAGATATGGATAGAAGTCGATCACAAGAAACTCTATCAACATCGGCTCTCGATGACACAAATTGCAGGCGCAATATCCAGCCGTAACCTGAATATCCCCGCGGGCACAATGACAGTCGGCAGAGAATCATACCTGCTGCGTACAATTGGGGAGGTTGAATCTCCTGATGGATTCCAAAGAATAGTTGTCAGATGGGATCCGAATGGAAATCATCTTCACTTGGGCGAAATAGCCACCATAACTGACGGTTGGGAGAGGGAATCCACTCGTTCCCGCCTGGATGGAAAGCCTGCTGCAACGTTATCCATATCCAAGAAAGGCAATGCAAACTCGCTCGAAGTTATAAAGAAAGTCAAGGAGATTGCAGAGAACTACCGTGATCGTCTTCCAATTGAAGCACGAATCGTCTTCACAAATGACAACTCTATTTATATCAATGACATTCTGCATAAACTTCAAGTAAATGCTCAACTCGGTTTCCTGTTTGTTATCATAATCCTATTTATGTTTATGGGATTGCGGAATTCTATGGTAGCGGCAATTGGTATTCCGATAGCGTTTATGGCGACTTTCACTTTTATGTATTACAGCGGTCAGTCGTTTAACGGTAATTCGCTCTTTGGCTTGATTTTGATTTTAGGTGTAGTAGTAGACGATGCAATTATTGTCATAGAGAACTGTTTCCGACACCGACAGCGTGGGCTCTCGCGTAGAGAGGCAGCGGTAGTTGGCACAACGGAAGTGTTTAGTCCTGTTATTTCAGCGACGTTGACTACAGTTGCCGCTTTCCTTCCATTGATCCTGATGACCGGCATTATGGGCAAGTTTATGCAAATCGTCCCAATTGTAGTATGCCTGACGCTGGTAGCTTCGATGGTGGAAGTGTTCTTTATTGCTCCCTCACACTTCGCTGAATGGGGTGGGAGGACAAAAGTAGGTGGTGGCGCTTGGTTCAAGCGTTTAAAGCGCGTTTATACCAAGGTTTTAATCTGGATTATCAGACGAAGGTATCTGGTGGGACCAATACTGGTTTTGGTAATTGTCATCGAAATTATGGTCATTGCAGCAGGATTGATACCTGTTGATTTCTTCAAAGGGGATGAATTCTCACAGTTTTACGTTTACGTCCGGATGCCACAGGGAACGAAATTGGAAGACACAGATCGGATCATACAAAGAATCGAACGAGAAGCTCAAGCCTTACCATCCGAAGAGATTCACACTATCATCGGTAATGCCGGCATTTTACAGGAGGAAACAGACTGGGTATTCTCGGACAATGTCGGTCAGGTGATCGTTGATATTGTAGAACCGGAACTCCGCGAAAGAACAATGGACGAGATTATAGAAGATATTCGCGGACGCATCAAGGGTATCGAGGGACCTGTCAATATCAAGGTCCATAAAATGTCACACGGTCCTCCCATCGGTAAACCAATTGCTGTTAAAATAAAAGGAAAGTATTTCGATGAACTGGAACAGGTTGCAGACGAGGTTAAAGCAACACTTCAATCTATCCATGGAACTTACGATATAGTCGATGATAACGTTTCCGGTAAACAAGAAGTGCAAATAATTGTCGACGAAGCGCGTGCATCTCTGTTTGGTCTGAGCGTCGTTGCGATTGCGAGTGAAGTCCGGACAGCGGTTGACGGTCTGGAAGTTACGGTTTTCCGGGATGGCGATGAAGAGGTGGACGTCAGGTTGAAAATGGCGGGGATGGACGAGTCAGGCTTTGAGGCGATTCGAAGTATGATGATTGCCGCGCCAACCGGAGCTATAGTCCGGCTGGACAATATCTGCGACTTCAAAACAGAACCGACCCGATACCGCACCCGTCGATACCAGCGAGAGCGCGCTATTACTGTATCGGCAAACGTGGACAAGCGAGTCACTACGGCAGTGATAGTGAATCGCGAACTGAAACGCCGTTTCAGGGACATTTCACAGAAGCATCCCGGATACAGCCTTGATTTCAGCGGGGAAATGAAGGAGTTCGAGGAATCATTCGCCCAACTTGGACGGCTTTTTATGTTTGGTGTGATTATAATATTCACCATCTTAAGCGCCCAATTCAAATCAATCCGCCAATCGCTTATCATCCTGCTGACAATCCCATTTGGCTTCATCGGTTCAATGATCGGCTTAATGATCATCGGCGAACCGTTTTCATTTGTAACGATGTACGGTATGGTGGCACTCGCCGGAATTGCCGTCAACGACGCCATCGTAATGGTATCGTTCATCAACAACGCTCGTGCAAAGGGTGAGAGCAACTGGCGTTCTATTATCGAGTCCGGCAGAGTCCGTCTAAGACCGATTATATTAACGTCTGTTACGACGATCCTGGGACTGTTACCAATGGCAATCGGAATCGGCGGCAAATCTGAATCCTGGGCGCCGTTAGCATATACAATCATCTTCGGTCTTATGGCTTCGACGCTGCTGACGCTGTTAGTCATACCTACGGTTTATTCGATTGTGGTGGATGATTGGTTTGGGATGGTGCCTATCAGGAAGAGGTTGAGGAAGAGGAAGGAAAGGAAATTGGCTGTTAATTATTGATTATTAGAAACGTAGCCCGGTTTCTCCGAAACCGGGGGGATGTCTTTTTATTAACGAGAGCTCCCGGTTTCAGAGAAAGCGGGTTACTAAGCTATGGAGGAAAAAATGAAAGTAAATCATTTAAGATCATTCTACATAATTATTGTTAACCTGGTATCAATATCGTCTTTAGGTTTTGGGGAAACATTTATTACACCCAAACCCGTTCTTTATAAAAATATGGTCTCGAATTATAACTCTCAATCTGAAGGGTTAAAGGATAAGGTTACAAATTTGTACCTCTCAATAAGTTACGGGCGATTTGTTAACTTCTATGATATTGGTATTTATCTGAACGGCGATATGAAACCTACCAAAATACAATTTACTTATCCGGAGGAATACCGAGTTCATTTCAATTGCGAATTACTGACGGATAAAATCTCCTTTGGGTATGAATATCATGAAACAAATGTAATCGATATATTGTGCGTTAATCGAACTGTTGTTGATATAGGTCTTGTTGATCCCGTAACCAGTGGGAGATATTACGCATCTCATCGTTTTGGTATCTTAAATGAGAAGATTAAACTCTTTGACGAGGAACTTTACTCTGAAAAATACTTAATTTGGGGGATGCGAGGTTTAAAAAGAACGAATAGAGGTTTATTGATAAGAGGTAACTTCTATATTAATCCATTTGCCTATTTACTGGCTTGGGCTGAATATTTCAAAATTATTGCATTGAAAGATCACTCACCAATACTCAAAGAGGATAAATTATATACTTACTTTCACGGCATCGACGCAAGTGTTGGAATTCCAATCTCATCAGAAGTTCAGCTTGAGTTCGGCTTCACAGACTATGATGTATTTGAAATATTTACACGTTTTACATTAATTTTGTAATAATGAGATGTTAAATTTTCAGTTACTGCGGTGTTGCTGGCTCGTAAGACCGTAATTTGCCAGCAACAAGGGTGAATACCATCTACAGTTAAATCTAATAAGTATAGCAGGGAGGATATTTTAATATTACAACGAGCCCCCGGTTTCGGAGAAACCGGGCTACGATACTACGATACTGTATGTGTTCGAAAAGCCTGATATTGATAATAACCAAACAAGCCGGCAATCCGCTTAATCCGCGGAACCTTCTGTCCTAATCTTCCTCCATTCTTCTTCCGTCATACTCAATTTCCGCGCAAGTAACTCTCCATCACGCTTATACTGCAACGCCTTATCTTCTTCACCAAGATCACGGAGCACATCAGACAGCAACAGCAGCGCATCCCTTTCCGCCCAAGCATACCCGCACCCCTTTGCAATATTGAGCCCACCTTCCCCGTCATCCTGTGCGCGTTCGAGGCTCTGCTGGAACTCGGGTGAATCGAGATCGAAATCAGCTAATGCTCTCGTGTAATTCAACCGCCCCCGCAACACCAGCGCATCCGCATGATTGAGCTTCATCCCGCGTGGTGAAGCGATGTGCAAGGTCTCTTCGACGTAACGTTCGCACTCCTGCGAGGATTTTTGAAGAAGGCTCAGCTCAGCCTGAGATAATAGGACTTTTGGCAACTCCCAGATCATCTGCCCGGTTCTAAACGTATTTTCCGCCTGATCAAGATATTCTTTGGCTTTAGTATAATTGCCTTTCTGCGATTCAATCCGCCCGAAAATCCATTGACAGCGCGCGATATTTTGCTGCCATCCCTGTTCTTTAGAAACTTTCAGACCGTTTTCGGTCAATTTCCGGGCTTGGGTCTCCCAGTTTAAATGCAGCATCAGATCAGCCCAATAGATACCATAAATTGAAGTTAAATCCATTTTATACTTTTTATTATTAATCATATTCGCTTCACCCAATTTTTCCAGAGCATATTTAATTTGTCCCTGTCTCGCCAGCACATTTGCCAATAAAGATAAAGAATTTTTTATTGCTATTTCATCTTCAATTTCCCTCGCTAGATTCAAAGCAGCATTGCCGACTTTTTCCGCTTCGATTAACTCACCACGGATGATCTGCAGATCACCAATATTCATATAACAGGCGGAAAGATTTTTTTTATCATTAAGACTTTTAAATATTTCATTTGATTGGATAAAATAATCCAATCCCGTCTGAAAATCACCCATCATCATTGCATATAGACCAACACCATTTATATAGAAAGAAAGTCCTCGTTCTCCCAAATCTTCCCAACATTTTTTTCGTGCTTCATCATCCCTGACAAAATTCATGCTGCATTTTCTGCCTTCATCAATCGCTGGTATGAACTTGAAAACCTCCCCATTGTTTAGTCTTTCACGGAATAATTCATCCGCGCGCTTGAAATTTCCGGCTTCAATCAGCAGTTCAATAGCGGTAGTAATCGGTCGGATTTCCACGATGGTTTTCGGATTTTCTGAGGATGGTCGGTCAGTTAAAAATGAAGCGGTCTCGGTGGCTATAGCCGGACTATCTGTCAGTAACATAGCTCGAAAATGATCCCGCAGAATCGGATGGCATGACCAGATTTCACTGCCTTCGGGATCTATATCTCTGATTAACAATTTGTCAGTATGGAGTCTATTCAGTTCGGAGGAAATTTTATCAGGAGGCAGGTTTTCAGAATCACCTTTGAGATCGCCCAATTTTCCGGTCAAAGTTGCAATTGTCTCCGGTTCAATTGGATCGCGAAAAAGGGAGATCACGCCGAGCAACGCCCGGCGTCCTTCCGGCAGGCATTCCTCATAAAATCCCAACAGGTGATGCATCTTGCGTTCGAGGGTTTCGTTTTCGTCGAGCCATTTCTGATTGAAATCTATCTCGTATTTATACCCGGGTTTTCCGTGATGCCTGACTGTCGACGCAAAAATCCTCAACGCCAGCGGATGTCCCTCCAGTCTCCGGCTGATTTCCTCGAGGTTGGCATCCGTGTATTTATCAACTTCGAACGATTTCAGCAGATCCGCGCCCTCTTTGGGCGTCATTCGATCGAGGTCGAGGGCTCTGAATCCCCGCCCCAGGTAGGGAACCATATCCGCAAACGGAAACCGGCTGGTGAGTATGAACAGCCCGGAATGATCCGTTTTGCAGGCGATTTCCAGCAATTCACGCAGATCGGTGTCGAGCAGAGTGCCATAGTTCGCTTTATCGGGACGCTCCTGAATAACCTCCAGCCCATCGAGAACGATCAGGAGCGGAAATTGACTGATAAACTCCTTAGCAATCTTTAGCAGTTCAATATTTTTAGTTCTATCATCAATAATAATTCCATCAATTATCCCGGATTCGAGCGCAAATCCAAGCAGCGATTTAAGAAATCCGCCGACCGACCTGTCGTTGTAGAAACTCCAGTAGAATACTCCGAGATATGCGCGCTGTTTTATTCCATCACGTTCCTTCAGCCAGTATCCTATCAGCGAGGTTTTTCCGAGTCCTCCTATTCCGGTGACGGAAACGATTTTTACGGATGAATCATCGCTCCAGCGGTTAAGCCTGTCGATATTGCTCTGCCTGACGAGGTAGTTTTCGTCATTGGTCGTTTCATGCGTCCAACGTTGGGGGATTTCTCTTTCCACCGCGGTCATGCCGCCGTGCTTGACCGCCCTGGTTGAGATTATTGTCGAGGACGGCGCCTCGACAGCGGGTGTCAAATCTGTTGAATCCATTAAATCTGCTGTGAATAATTCCAGTAACCGCTGCAGTTCACTATAATCTTTACTCCCATTAGCTCTTGTGTGAACAGGGTAATAAATGACTTCCATATTGTACTGATCGCGGTAAACCTCTCTGCTTTCCCTTGAATATTCCTCTGAATCAGGGAGGCTAAGCAGGGCGATATGTCTCGGTTCTGAGGCAGCGAAGCCTGTCGTTTGGGTAATCACGTCATCAACAATAAAATCGAGATAAGTGTCGGAAAAACCAAATCCTATAAAAACCAATCTGTCTTGTCCCCATAATTTCTCAAACATGGATCTATAGACTCTGGTGGAATACGCGTCTCTGTATTCTTTAATTCCTAAAACAATTGTGTCGCTTTTCTCGTAACTTCCATGTGCGAAAAGTATTGGGCATATTTCTTCTTTGAAAATATCATTGGTAAACCATCTCTGCACGGAATCCTGATCTTTCCAGGTAGCATAACCTGTGAAACCTGTATCACGTCGGATCTCATATCGGGCTTCTAATAATCCGGGATCGTAATTGGTGGTTACATAGCCTTTGAAGGGAATTCTAAGGAGTTTTTCGTGTGTTTCAGTGAATTTTTTATCATTCCTGCCGATTTTCGGACGGAATATTTCGCGGATGCAATTTCCAAAAAGATTTGTACCGAGTGCGTCACGAATGCCACGCACTACCTGATGGGGTCTTTTATTGGTTTGTTTTATCCAGTAATTATAACCGGATTGGTCAACCTTGTCGCGGTCTAATGCTTCTTTTGCCAGTATTTCAATCAACTTCTCCCAAAGCGGATAATGCCCCGCCGAAGCCCCCGCACCGACAAAAGCAATAGCATCACCCGATTTGATGATCTCTCTTAATTTTCTAATTACGGCTTCATTGCCGTCAATGTCTTTATAACTGTTCATAATATTTTCCGGTTATTGCCTGGGATATCTTCTTATATGATAATAATTACTTATGGGAAAGCAAATAAGGGAGAGCTAATAAGAATGGTTTTTAGAAATTAAATGGTAGATTCGTCTTTACCTATAAGAATATGAGTAAACTTCTCTTGTTATATTTATGATTCTGTTGTAAAAGCAATTTTTTCACTATTTATCAATGGGCTGAACACTATAAGTCAGGGTGACTTAGTAACAAAAAGTGCTTTCAAGATGAAGCCTGACAGCGCTTTTAGTTATGAACCCTAATCCAGCGGCAAGAGTGGTGTCAGGTGCCCTCACCTAACTCATAAAGGGGAAATGGTGTGTCGGGTGGGGGCACCCGACATCACTCCTTAAAATGTAGGAATCCAGAATATACATCCTTATCGCTGGATTAGGGTTCTTACCTTTTATTATTAGAATAGAAGAAGATGTGTCAACATGTTAAATAAAGAACCCAACAATTATTCACTGCCTATGATTGTAGATTCGGTAACCGTTCGGTTGCTTGTAATCAGGGCAATTCGCTCCCCTCAATTCCAGAACAAATACTGATCATCTGATATATTTTACTTTATATTTGTATCCTGCTTATACTTCGCCTTAAAAAACTATAAAAATAAAAAAACTCAAAATGATTCACTACCGGTGTTCTGCTGAGCTTTACAGCAAAAGAATTCAATTTAATTCCTGTTAATAACATTACTTTGTTAAGTAGTGCCTGACCGAAAAGTCCCCTTTTTGTCATTCCCGCGAAGGCGGGAATCCAGGTAATCTATTGTTTCTCCTGGATTCCCGCCTTCGCGGGAATGACAAAAAGGGGT
>JAVCDD010000320.1 GCA_030765125.1 Candidatus Hatepunaea meridiana | reverse complement strand
GAAGGAACAAACAACAAGATTAAGACTATGAAACGACAAGCTTACGGCTTTAGAGATATGCAATTCTTTAAACTCAAAATCATGGCTATTCATGAAACTAAGTACGCATTAGTCGGATGAACCATATTTGGTCTATAGTTTACGTAACCCGGTTTCTTCGAAGCCGGGGCGAACCTAACCTCAATTATATCCACGGTTTCGGAGAAACCGGGTTACATGCTGCTTTCATTGAACATTCTCCTTTGTTTGTATATGTTATCTTTTAACAAGGATGTACAGGATACTCAGGATAAAAGCATTAAAGAATCCTGTTTATCCTGTCCATCCTTGTTAGTAACGCAGCCCGGTTTCGGAGAAGCTAAAAGCAAAGCTTCAGACTGTGCTGTCAACCACTGTGAATTGACAGAGGTTTGCAAGACGCTGTTTAGTCAGTTCTATCGCCAAGAGCGCATTGTCTATCCCAATCCATCTTCTCGCTGGTATATCAGGGTTTTCCCGGTTCAATATTTCCACGGCATCAATGGTTGTTCCACAACCACAGAACGGATCGAGTATTATATCACCCGCACTCGAAGATGCCTGTATAATTCGTTTCAATAATGCGAGTGGCTTCTGTGTCGGATAACCCAACCGCTCGGATGACGTCCTGCCGACCATATCAATCTGCCAGACATCCTTCATATTCACCATCGTAAACCATCCGGTGTCATCTTCAAATTCTTCAACGTTCTTAAAGCGATAAGGTTTCAATCCGCGATTATATGATTTCTCGCGCTGTGGATTGAATCTGCATTTATTAATATCCTTCGCATAAAATAGCAGCACATCGTGTTTCCTGGCAAAGCGCTTCGATGTGGATCCACCGCTCTTGTAACTCCATATAATCTCATTCTGAAAGTTCTTAGCGCCAAAGACTGCATCCAGGAACAGTTTAAGATAATGACTTGCAGTTGGATCACAATGAAGATACAACGATCCGGTTGGTTTTAATATACGGTGCAATTCGATCAACCTGACCGCTATATAAATCAAATAAGCGTACATCGCTGAATGACCGAGGAAGCTTTCCAGCATATTTATAAGAGCAATTAATGGTTTTGGAGTGTAATCAATGTTGTTTATCTCATATTGTGTCTTTGCAGATAAATCATCCCATTTCCAAATATCTTTGAATGCTTTGGCTTTAACAGTTTCGCGTGTTCCATCAGTATCTTTTAAAAGAGCGTTATAGTTTTGATTAGAATTAAACGGTGGATCCAGATATACCATGTCAATAGATTCCGAAGGAAAATCATCTTGGTTTCTTAGGAAATCAAGGTTATCTCCGTAATATAGACGGTTTGTGGGAATCATAATTCTAATCGAATGTATTGTTGTATTGCTGTATTGTTTGATTGTTTGATTGTTACCATATAGTCCTATAGTTTTTGAACAATATAACAATACAGCAATATAACAATCTTCAATCAAAGAAATTATTCTGATTCTTTTCTTTAGTAAGTATCGGCGCTGCTCTTATTTGTCCACCCGGAGGAATCTTAAAACAATCCGGGTCGCGTAACAACTGCTCTATAGTTAATATCTGCATACATGGATAATCTCTATTCATAATTTCTGAATGGTAATATCCAGCCGAAGCGACTTCAGACAGCATTGCCGATGTGGGTTGTTCCAGAGTGATAAACACTCCCATATCACCATTCTCTCTATCCATCGTACCCTTGAGGTCTCTTATTAATGGTGAACCCACCTTGCCTGATTTTACCTGAACGAGGCACTTTTTGTATGAACGGTCATCGCCGTGAAGGTAAGTTCGATAACCATCGATGCCTTTATCGGCGCCCTTCTTCTTCTGTCCCCAAGGACGTGCGCCTATCAAACCCAGCGCCCAGTATTGAAACTGGTAGCGGTCTTCCAAGGCAAGTGAGCGCGCTTCTTCGATGGTTGTAGGTTCACCGATGACATCATAATGCTGTCGGTCTAAATTGAAACGAGTCGCTAAACGGCTCTTAATGAGATCGATTGCAAGATGGGTAATATCAATACCGATCCATTCCAACTGAGGTTCATCCGGATTTTCGCTGTTTATAGACACAACAGCATCAATAGTAGTACCACAGCCACAGAATGGATCCAGCACAATATAACCCGGTTTACCGCTCATTCGAATTATACGTTCTAAAAGGTCACGAGGTTTCTGAGTTTGGAATCCTAAATCCTCTTGCTGTCTTTTTATAAGATGATAAGCATAAAGCTGCTTTATATCCGTCCAGGTATCAGACAACGGTACACCTTTGCTTTCATCCAGATACTGCTTAGTTACAATATCTTTTCGTTTTCTTGTTCTATATCTGCGACCATCCTCGTCAGTGTGTATAAACCTTTCTCGCAAATACTTTTCACTGTAGGGAAGATAAAGTTTGTTATAGGTATGTTGTCCATAGTGTTTAGCATAGGTTAGAATAATATCATGTCCTTTAACGGGTTTAGCGCCACCAACTCTTCCTCCGGATGGTGTGCCATAAGCCCAAACAATCTCTCTGATGAAATTTACAGGCTGAAATATCTGATCGAGCATAATCTTCAGGTAATGACTCGCCGTTGAATCACAATGCAGAAATAGCGTCCCAGTCTGTTTTAATATCCGGTGCAATTCAACAAGTCTCACCGCCATTTGCACGAGGTAGGCGTACATCGGTGAATGACCGATAAACTCGCTGAGACTGTTTATAAGACCGATTAGTGACTGTGGTGCATAGTCCAGATCGGTATTAATCTGGTGCAACGCCTTTGCAGCGGTTTCGTCCCACCGCCATGTATCTCCAAACGCTTTAACCTGAGCGGATGAAGGCGTACCTCCAACATCTCGGTAAAGAATATTGTAGCTCTGATTCGAGTTGAATGGCGGATCAAGATAGATCAGGTCAACTGATTCCGATGGGAAATAATCTCGGTTTCTTAGAAAATCGAGATTATCGCCGAAGTATAGACTGTTTGTGGGGATCATTTTCTTGTCTTTTTAATTCACTTATAAGTAGACAAAAGCGTCCGTCCTACAAAAGAGGTTACTCCGTTTTCAAGCACAATTCCCAAACACTTTCCTTAGCTTCCGAAGCCCCCATAACATCAACATTTACAACATACAACGGCACCGTCTTTAACAACCTCTTCCACTGGCGTTTAAGCAAATCAATCCGGTCGCCGGTGTTCACTAACAGGTACGGATTGTAGAACGGAATCTGGAACCAGCGTCCGTGGGACATCGAATAGCCGCCCTCTTCTATAATCCGAAGCGCAGCTTCCGCTGAAGGTTTATCGACCTTGGGCGCCATTGAATCCTTACGGAGCAGTATAATGGCGTTCAGCATCGTTCGTTTGACGTGCTTTGCGGCGCCGCCTATCCAGTATGGATCCAGCATTGCTATAGACTTGCGCGATCCCTCGTAACAGTGTGTCTCACCGCGGTCAAGTGGGCAGTCGTCGTGCTGGTGACAGCCCTCAACCTCGCAATACTCCTTCTTGGCTACAACATTCTCAAGCTTGGACCGGTCGAAAAGACTTGCAAGCTCAGGTAGATACCTGATTAGATCGGTGCGCATCATAATCTTGCGCTCGATAGAATCTGCCACAGGAACACCTCCGGCTTGCCTGACAAAGAAGCCGTCATAGCTATGGAATTTCGCTTCCTGGCGACGCATCAGGCTTGAGAAATGAGTCGAACCGCCCGTTCCCGGCGGAGTTATTAATGCTATCCCCCTTCCGTTTACATCAAAGCAGGATCCGGCGATCAGGTGCATATCGAATGTTCGGGAAGCGACGTCGTCCACCATTCCGAGCGTCATTGCACGTAATTGAGGATAATAGGCTGTGTTAAACGTCATCCCGGTGCGTGTCTGCGAGTTATAAAATGCGCGCGCCTCGCGACCGGGTGCATCCTTAACGCTATAGAGCAGCCCGTGCGGTTCGAGGTCTGATTCCAGCGGTGACGGATACCAGTTCTCCATCCAGAAATCTATCAGGTGAGGTGAATTGGTTCCGAACTTCAATACCACGCCACCGATATTAGCACACCACTCGCTGTATTTATCATACGTCAACACCGATTCGGCTTCTGCAACTAACTCATCACGCTTGTCGATTGATACAGACGCTTCGAGTTCCGAGTAGTCCATAACCTTGGTGAAGGCAATCTTCAATGCTCGCTTCTTTGCCTTTACCGTTGGCTTGAGCTTCGCCAGAGCATCGACCACCCGGTCAAGCGCTCTGGCAAGGTTATCCTGAGAAGTCGCATACGAAAACCGGATGAACTTGTCATCACCGAAGGCTTCACCCGGAATAAGCGCCACGTGAGCGTGTTTCAGCAGATAATATGCCAGACCGGCGGAGTTGCGGATGGGGACGCCTTCAAACTGCTTGTCGTAGTACCAGGAGAAGTTGGCAAAGGCATAGAATGCCGCTTCCGGCTTGTTGCAGGAAACGTGCGGCATACCGTTCAGTTTGTAAATCATGAAGTTGCGCCGACTCTCGAACTCCTGACGCATTCTGACGATCTCGTGCTGAGGTCCGGTCAACGCCTCAACTCCCGCCCATTGTGCGATGGAGGTAGCGTTTGACGTGGCGTGCGATTGGATTTTGGACATTCCTTCAATCAATTCGCGCGGTCCTACGGCATAACCAAGCCTCCAGCCGGTCATCGAGTAGGATTTTGAAAAACCGCTAATGATGATGGAATTTTTTCTGACCTTTTCGCCGAAGGCTGCAACCGACTTGAAGTTGAAACCGTCATAGATCAGCTTCTCGTAAATCTCATCGGCAATGATAAACAACCCTTCGTCCATACAAACGTCAATAATCTTGAGTAGTTGATCGGGATCATAAGCTGCGCCGGTAGGATTGGACGGATTGTTAAGGATGATCGCTCTGGTGCGGGCGGATAGCGCTCGTCCGAGGTCTTCGGCTGTCAAACGAAAACCGTTTTCCTCGCGTCCTTTAACATAAACCGGCACGCCTTTGGCGAGACTCACCATCGGTGGGTATGACACCCAGTAGGGAACCGGCACAATGCACTCGTCATCCTTATTCAAAAGGGCGATGCAGGCGTTGTAGAGGCTCTGTTTGGCGCCGGTTGAGACGATTACGTTCGACATCTCGTAGTCGGCAGCACACTCATCGCGGTATTTGCGGACGATTGCCTTGCGCAATTCCGGGATGCCGTCGTTGGCGGTATATTTTGTCTGATTGCGGTCGAGAGCTTCCTTCGCGGCATTCTTGATATTCTCCGGCGTAGGAAAATCAGGCTCCCCAACCGACAGGTCTATAACATCCACTCCCTCGCGCTTCATCTGCGTAGCCTTGGCGTTGATGCGCAGGGTGGAAGAAAAACCTATGCGTTGTATTCTATCGGATAACATTTATTTTCTAATTATTTAGTTACTTGTAAGTTGGGTAATTCGTTTGAAATAATATCAATAATCTAATAAAATGGAATTAATTGTTGTATTGCTATATTGCTATATTGTTGTTCAGCAATACAGCAATATAGCAATTATTAGTGTTTTAGTATCAGTTTTTGAATTTCGTTAAGTTTCATTTATTCTATCTTTATGTAATTGAGAGCGGAATCCCGTTTTTAATCACATAACTCGCAAAACTTGCCGGTTCCGCATTAGTCAGATCGGAGGCATTAAAGAAATGGAGTTCAATATCAAACCCTACTTTCTTCTGTATTTGGACGCTTATCTTTACTTCTTCATCTAAATCAAGATCGTTGTAATCCTCTACAAAAGCGCCGACGTCTATATCGCTATACTTATCGTTTGTACCGTTAACGTGAGATCCAAATAAGAAAGATGCCGTTATATTAACGTGTTCAGATAGCGATAATACCGCCAGTTGAGCACGTTCCTTGACTATGGTAATGTCAGAAACCATTGATATCCCTTATCCGATTGCTATTTGCACCCTTTCAGATTCGTGAAAAAGCGGTATTTGATCAATTTCACTATGCGGCTTCTTAACATTAGTCTTTTGCAGAAAAATTTCCGGCTTTGATTGAGTAGTCATACTCAGTCGCATCCTTGCATATTTGTTATAATCCTGATTTATGTCTATACCAATATATCCCCGCCCCATCTGCTTAGCGGCGATGCAAGTTGTACCTGTGCCATTAAACATATCGAGTACTATGTCTCCTGAAAAATTTAAGTCAGGAACTTCTTTAAATGTGTACATCATAATAAATCTTTGAGGTAATACCAAAGGGAAAGGCGCAGGATGACCTTTAATCCTCGGAACATCAGCAGGATACATTGGCCATATTTGCATTGTGAGGTTATTCCACTCTTCTTGTGATAGTTTTGAGTATCCCTTTACTTCAATAGGTAATTTTTCAGGTTTACCATCTTTGACAAACACATTTATGAATTCAATAGTATTATTCTCATAAATATTTGGAGGGTATGGATAGCTTCCGAACATATTTTCGGATGTTTGCTTTTGCCATATAAACAGTGAATAACGCTTCATCTTAAATTCGGATGATTGCAATAAAGCAGCTTCAAGGTCATTATTTATATTCTTAAGGTGTCGTGTGTGATTATCGTTTATCACTGCTTTGGGAATTGGCATAATTGGTGTAACAATTGCGAGCTTACCATTTGGCTTCAAAACTCTTTCTGTCTTAACAAACACTTCGACAAGATCATTTATATACGTATCATAATCGGATTGACCAATCTGACCAGGAGCGTCGTAATCTTTAATATTCCAATAGGGCGGAGAGGTAACTGCCAACTTAACAGAGTTGGCTTCAATCATGTCAAGGGCTTCTTTTGTGTCACTGGTAATTATTGTGTTAATACTATTATTCACGGGGTTACTCAATCGTTTCTGGTTTAAATATATACTCCTCGTTTCTGATTTACTATCTAATGTCAGACCGAAAACCCCCGTTTTCTGGATATTAACCATCTTTTGTCATTCCCGCTTCCCTTTTGTCATTCCCGCGCAGGCGGGAATGACAAAAGGGGAAGTAATCAACAGAATCATTACTTTGATACTTATTTAACTGATGGAGCTAATAAATAAACCGGAACTAGTGGAAGAAGTGACTTTCCTTTTTCACTTATTTTTGGATAATTTGAAATCCATAAATTCATTAGTCTTTCTAAATCCATCGTATCAACATGTTTAGTTGAGTGACGGACTTCCATTAAAGCCTTTGAGGTAAATCCACTAAATGAAACAAAAAGTCCAATATCATCATGCTTATGAAGTGTTGCTATTAGTTGCTTAATCAGATTTTGATTGGTTTTCTCCTGTCCGTGTTTAACCTGGACAATAATTCGAGATCCGCTCGATCCCAGTGGGTCTTTATATGCAAGAATATCAATACCACCATCAGGACCGGGAGGTACAACATGTCTTACATAATATCCCATAGCTGATAACAACTCAGCAACTAGATCTTGAAAATTATACTCATTCATTTTTGAAAGATCTTCTTCTATCTCTGTCCATGCGATCTCTTTGGCTTCAACATAATTGACCTGACGAATAGCTTCTTCTGATTCCTCAATATCAATTACTTCTTCCTGTGTTCCTTCATCGATGCGATTAGAATCCCACGCTCGATATTTTTCACGAACATCACTCATGAATTCATCCGGTGTCTTTTCAATTGCTCTCTTACCTGTTTCTGTTAAGGAAGCGGAAATTAATAACTCATCGGAATTGCTATGAATGAATCGTGTAGTTCCATTCCCCATGGAACTCATGCTTCTCTAATTTCAACGCCTTCATTGCCTGGTCGGAAATTTTAATGCCTATT
>JAVCDD010000337.1 GCA_030765125.1 Candidatus Hatepunaea meridiana | reverse complement strand
TTAGAAGGAACAAACAACAAGATTAAGACTATGAAACGACAAGCTTACGGCTTTAGAGATATGCAATTCTTTAAACTCAAAATCATGGCTATTCATGAAACTAAGTACGCATTAGTCGGATGAACCGTAATTCTCATGTTTATAAGCTCAATAATCAATATCTGGGGATTTGTAATATTCCTGATGTGCCTGGCTGAAGCCCACGAATTCCCAGTGTGGAATGCGCTGGGCGCGGTGATAATTGGAGCGCTGATTGCCTTTGCGGTTTTAATTTTCCCGTTTATAATTCTTGCCGTAATGTTTTGGTCTTGTCTTGGATGATATACTCTCCATGAAAAGAGGTTAAAATGAAACGAATAATCTTATTAATGGTTTTCGCTTTTACGTTAATAACCATTGGATGTAAGGAAAATGACCAGATATTCGGTGACCAGCATCTTAAAACGTCCGTTGCGCTGATAGAGCTGCACAAGGTTCGTTACAGTGAGTACCCATTGACATTAAAGGATCTCAAATTCACAGGCAAATGGGACGCCATCGCCCTGAGCAGTGTGGAATATAGACCAAATGCAAACCTCACGGCTTACTACATCAGCGTTAAGCGGGGTTGGATTGGAAAACCGGAGATAGAAATGCCGGCAGAATTCTGGCAGGGCACAGGTTACAAAGCAGACCTCTAATCCGATTAGATATAAAAGGGAAAAACCACCATGCCATCCCATTTATTACCAGGATTGTGCGTCATTATGTTCCTGATCGTTACACCTTTCTTATTTGCACAATCGGGAGAAACCGAATCAAATGGCTTCCTTGAAGTAGTTTTATTTATTGTTTTTGTTGGAGGTGCAATTGGTCTTTTTTATTACGCTGAAAAGAATTCTTTCGAGTACATAGAAGGAGCTAACACCTTAACCGTTCGAAGGAAAAATTACAACAGGATTTTATCATTCACAGGATCGGCGATTTTTGCAGGTTTCCCCTGGATTTATTTTAATACGGGGGTTTTCCTCTTGGTATGGACATTATTAGCTCTCTACCCCGGCATCAGGGCTTATACCGAATGCGATATTAAACTGAACAACAATGAGAGGATGTTATACAAAAACGATAAACCACTTATCAGTTACTCGGACATTTTGAGCTTTTATGTGAAAGAGTGTGTTCAGTCAGGAGATGGCAGTAAGAACTATTATTACATCATATCGATTCAGACAAAAACCGGCAGAATGCGCAGGATGTTTTTAACGTATAATTTTGACGATGCTGAGGAAATTATCGTTAAGATGAAGGTGTTTACGTCAAGAGGAAGGTGATGGAATGACTGAATTTACGCCGGTCTCGATATCAAAGGTAGGGATCAGCTCATTATAGATATAATTAAACGTCAAGACATATAGATAATTCAGCTAATCTGAAGACAGTATACCTGTTTCACGAATACTCTTTAAATATCTGTGGCTATTGAGAACACGAATAATGTCCCCAGGATTCAATGTAAATGATGTAAAAACCTTTTGCTATTAACCTTTTTTTCATTATATTGACTCATTGAACAATCAAACCTGTTTATTTCCACTTTCTAACTCAAGATTTGTAATTTGTTTTCTTTGGTAATGGTGATAATGAAAAATAAGAAATTAGATATGCAGAAGATATATTTTAATCGTATCAAATCTGATACAGAGGATAAGACTGTCCTTTCTGATCCCTCGCCTTCAAGATTCAGCAATTATCTTAATAATAGACTTCTTACCTCGTTTATAATATTCCTGTTTTTTCTTCCTGTTACTATATTTGCTCAGCACGAACACGAAAACACAACCCTGATCGGCAGGTGGGCGCGTGGGTATTATTATTCTGTTGCTGTAAGGGATACTTTGGTTCTCTATGGTTGTGGCGCTACACTAAGGATATTCAACTATTCAGACCGCGAGAATACTATTGAACTTGGAAAAGTAATTCTGCCTTATTTAGTAAAGGATATTGAAATCAACGGTAACTATGCTTACTTGGCAGTATGGTCTTATGGTCTGTATGTTGTTGATATATCTGATCCTTATGAACCCGAGATAGTCGGCTCTTCAGAAATGTTTGACTCGAATAATCTTGAACTCAATGGTGATCATATTTATATAACTAGTGATCAGGATCCTGACAGCGACTATGCCGGACTGAGGATATTCGATGTTTCTGACCCATCAGACCCAATCGAGGTTGCAGTTTGGGGAACAGATGATTATGTAACTGATATATGTATCGAAGGTGAATGCGCTTATCTATTATTAAATGGTACCAATCATCCAGGATTGCGAGTTTTAGACATTTCCAATCCTTCAGATCCTTCGGAAATAGGCGATTTCTACATTGATTATCGAAACAGATCCGATTTTGATTGTCTGGAGGTTAGGGATGAATTTGCCTATATTGGAGATGATTGTTTTCGGATTATTGATATTTCAGATGTTGATAGTATAGAGGAAGTCAGTTATTTTAGGGACAATTTTCACCAAATTGTGGATATTAAACTGCAAGGAAATTATGCTTTTATTGCCACTCCCGGTCTAATGGTGCTTAATATTCAGGATCCATGCAATCCTTCTGTTATTGCAGTTCCAGATAGCAATTTCAGTTTTTATGATTTAGCTTTATGCGGTAATTTTTTATATTCCGTCAATAATGTAGGAAGAGCTATCTATGACGTTTCAGAGCCAGAGAATACGGAAATAACATCTTATTACGAAGACGGCAGTGGTATGGTTTCTACGGTCAGAGTTTCAGGTGATTATGCATTCATAAACGGTTCTGACAAGTTAACCATCCTTGATATAACGGATTATGAAAGTCCGGAGTTAGTTATTTCCTATCAGCTTCCAGGTGATGATCATGTAATTAAAGTTCTTGATGTTAATGATGAATATGTCTTTATTAAACAGCGTGGCGGAGCTGACCTTTGGATCATTGATGTTCATAATCCGAGAGACCCTCAGGCACTGGGTCAGTACAACAATTTTTATGGTGAACCAGATAACCTTAAAGTTATCAATGATCTTGCTTATTATGTTAATGGCCCATATCTTATTGTAATTGATGTATCTGATCCCTCAAACCCAACGGAGATCGGAAATATTCACCTTTCCGCTAACTCATTAGATATAAGAGGGAATTTCGCTTATGTTGGTGGGCTCGCGCAGAATTTTAGTATTATCGATATAAGTGACCCTGAGAATATGGCTATTGTAGGTGAATATCGAACTCCTGGTGCAGTTATGGGTGTCAGCGTTCAGGGTAATTATGCTTATCTGGCATGCCGGTCAAGTGGACTTGGGATAATAGATATTTCAGACCCGGAAAATCCATCACTATCAGGTTACTTCGAAGATGAAAACCTCTCTGCCTTGAACGTAAAAACCGTTGGCAATTACGCATATTTGAGTGAATTAGGTGGCCAAGAAAACGCAGGGCTTTGGATCATTGATATCTCAGACCCATCAACGCCTGTTCTCGCTGGTTTCTATTATAGTCCTTTTTGGGTGCGAGATATTGATGTAATAGATAATTATGCTTTCCTGGCGGATCGGTTTGATGGTTTTTACATCATCCGAAATGATGATCCATTGTTTGCATTTGGGGAACCCGATATTCTGCCTGGAGATTTTCCAATACTATTGCCAAACTACCCTAATCCTTTTAACAGCATTACCAACATCCACTTCCAATTACCCGCTACTAACCACCTTTCCTTATCTGTCTACGATCTTTACGGGCGAGAGGTTGCTGTTCTGACAAAAGGATTGTACATTAAGGGTAATCACAAAATCATCTGGAATGCGTCTGATTTGCCGAGTGGAATGTATCTCGTGCAATTAAAGACTGAAGATAGATGTCAGATAATGAAAACGATCCTGATTAGATAAATTGATTGTTGATTATCGTTATAACAATTACCAATAAATTGGAGGTTAAATACAATGCGATATTTACAAATAGTCCTGATGCTCGTCCTGATTACAAGCATTTTACACGCTCAGGAAGGCGAGTGGACGGCTCATAACAACGGTCTGAACAGCCAGGTTGTTTATACAATTGTCGCACACCCTGAAAATCCCGATATTCTGTATGCCGGAACTGATGAAGGATTCTGCCGTACAGAAAACGGAGGAGCTAATTGGCAAAGCAGCGATGGTCTGCCTGTTCGTGCGATCTGGGTTTCAAACGATGGTGGAACTATATTAATCGCCAAAAGCGGTGGATCGCGCTCCGACGGTATCTGGATTTCACAGAACGGCGGCAATAACTTTGAGCTTCTTCACCAATCCTGGATTCTTTATCCCTCTGCCATTGCAGTCAATCCTGAAAACGAAAACCACATCTTCATCGGATCGTTGGAGCAGGGTTTCAGGTTTTCCCTCAACAGCGGCAGCAATTGGCAGGAAGCCAACAACGGTCTGAACGGCGCCATCAACCATATCAGCGTTAAAAACGTTGACGATGAAACTTACCTGTTTACTTCCACCGCTGAAGGTCTGTTCCGCTGTCAGGTCGGAAATAACATCGAGTGGGAAGAGATTGGACCTCATGGTCTCCCCGCCGCCCAAACAGCATTCAGCTTCGAGGAGAATGACGGCGTATTCACCGGAACCAACGATGAGTCCGATTCAGACGGGCTCTACTACTCGGATAACTTCGGTGATGACTGGGAAGTTTCCTTATGGGGACATTACGTTCAAGCCGTGGAAACCGCTCCTGAATTGGTGGTTATGGCTTCCACCGAAGTCGGCGTCCATCGCTCAACCGATGGAGGTGATAATTGGACGGAGATGAACGAAGAACTCGACGACTTCGACATCACCGACCTGCTCATTCAAACCGATGAAGAAGAAATCACCATCTATTGCAGCACCAACGGTTCAGGCATCTTTTCCTACATCATAGGGGGAGAACCACAAGATCATCCACCGTCCGAATTCAATCTGTTGCATCCCACCGATGGCGATCCGCTTGAGAGCCTGGAAGTTACATTCGACTGGGAGGATTCGGAAGATCCCGACGAGGATGAAAACGTAACTTATCAATGGTGGATCGGCGTAGAGGATGATTCACTTTCGATTGATAATCTGGAAGCTTCTGAATTGGAGATTGATCTGGATGCACTGAATATTGACCTACCGGTTGATGTAGCAATAAGCTGGTGGGTTGTAGCTGTTTCCGGTGACCTTCAAACGGAATGCAACGAAAGGTTCACGTTCTTAATTCCACCAGAAGATGAACCTCCCTCGGCATTTTCATTGTTAAATCCTGAGGACGGAGCGCACCTCGGCAACCAACCGGTTACATTCGGATGGGGGGAGTCTGAAGACCCGGACTCGAACGAAGTGGTCACCTACGAGTGGTGGATAGGCAGACCGCGTGACTCGCTTTCAGTTGCCAATCTGGAAACCAACGAGCTTACATTAACACTCGATACACTGAATATAAATCTAACTCAGGGAGAGGTAATTTCCTGGTGGGTTAAAGCGGTATCGGGTGATTTCCAAACGGAGTGTGAAGCTCGCTTCAGTTTCTGGTATCTGCCAGGTGCAGTCATCGAAAACAATGGTATAATAACCGATTTCCGAATTTATCCCGCCAGCCCGAACCCGTTTAACGCATCAACCACGCTGCATTTCGATCTAAACAGCACAAAATATCTGAAACTCGCCATTTACGATCTCTATGGCAGAGAAATCACGGTATTAGCAAATGGTAGATTCGAAACGGGGAAACATAGTATTACCTGGAATGCATCAGATGCACAAAGTGGGATTTACCTTGCGTCGTTTAATTACGGGAATACAGTTCAAACAGTGAAGTTGATGTTAATCCGATAACCAGTAGATGCGACACTCTTGTCGCATATTTATTTCCGCAGATTACGCAGATTTTTTAACAACCTTTTTAACTGAGGAGGGCGGACATTCTTGTCCGCCACTTCACAAAATCAAACCCACCCAGGTTGATTAAATGATATCGGGTGTGGTTTAACAAAGCATGAAAAAACAGTAGAAGCGACACTCTTGTCGCTTGCGCAATGTCTTTGAAATACGAAAGTTCAAGCGACAAGAGTGTCGCTTCTACTGTTTTTGTTAAGGAAAACAAATGCAAATAGGAAAATTCAAAATATCCCCACTCGAATTCGGTCATTTTCGCCTTGACGGCGGAGCAATGTTTGGGGTGATACCGCGTGTTCTATGGGAAAGATATCATCCTGCCGATGAAAAGAATACTATCGCTATGACAATGCGTTGTATGCTAATCGAGGTTGACGACAGAAAAATCCTCGTCGACACCGGCTTTGGTGAGGGACGTTCTGATAAATTCAAAAAGATATTCAGCTTTCAAGAACGCGAAACATTTGTTGACGATGCTCTCAAATCCGCTGGCTTAATCCGCGAACAAATCACCGACGTAATAATTTCTCACCTCCATTTCGATCATACCGGCGGAGCGACGATTGATAAGGCAACCGACCCGAAACCAGCTTTTCCAAACGCTCGCTATTACATTCAGAAAAAACAATTGGAACATGCACGATCGCGTCTGGAGAGGGATAAAGCAAGCTATCTGAAAGAAGACTTCGAACCGCTTGTTGATACCGGCGCTGCGATGATTATTGACGGTGAATGGGAACTTATGAAGGGCATCGATACGATTATCGTCAATGGACACACACCATGTCAGCAATTAGTGCGCATACAGGATGACGGAAAGGTATTAGTCTTTGCCGCCGATCTGATCCCCCTCGCTGTGCAGTTTAATCTCCCCTGGATTATGGCTTATGATCTATATCCCGTAACAACACTTGAGGAAAAAAAGCGAATCCTGTCTCAAGCAGTAGATGAAGACTGGACATTCTTCTTTGAACATGATCCGAAATGGATAACTGGAAAGGTTATTCGAACTGAAAAGGGTTATACTTTAAATGAAGGGTAATAGTTGATTATTAACTAACATTTCCCACTTGGATTCCAGCGGTCTAAGTGTGCAGATCGGTATTCTACCAAAGTTAGCAGGTAAGAAAGTACGTAAGTATAGTTGGGAGAAAAGACATCAAAACGCCTGCTTTCATACTTCCACAATTCCCTCCTTTATTTCAATATACTTGCAGGCAGCTTTTCCAATTTCCTAGTTACGGGATTGATCTTAAGTACTGCCGATTCGAGGGCTGTTACACCTAATATTGGTTCAGCATTGTCTGGTCCAAAGACGACTCGTCCATAAGTCATTCTATCCATCAGTTCTATCTGTATAGGACCGAAGTCGAATTCAACCAGTCTACCGTCTGCTAATTCATAATTCATTCGACCTGTCCGTTTGACGCCGATCTTTTCCAACTCACAAGCTGGCGCCACACAATCAATTGCGCCGGTATCTACCAGGAATTTTGCCTGATAGGCTTTTCCTGTATCCGGCATTGATTTTAAAGTAACAGTTACGTAAGTGATGCCCATCTGTAATCTCCTTTGAAAATGAAAGTTCAGAGTCCAGCCTTCAGGCTGTGAGGACTTGCAGGGAAAACACGCTGAAGCGTAAACTCTAAACTCTTTTATCTGATTCTCCTGTACTCCTAATTTTCATCTACCCCTTCAACCTTTCAACCAAACTCCTATTTTCACCCGGTCTTATCCTTAAAATCCTCTCACGCACCAAGCAGACTAAGGGTCTCACAATATTGTCATTGCTTGTTAACATGTTAACTACTTCATCTTTCTCGCCGACCCCACTATCTCTATAAAGTAAGGTTCCCTTTCGGGAATGTCAAGTTTAAGCTCATGCTTTTAAGTTCATTATCAACTGTCAGGTGATCCCGACGGTTCGAGATGACAACGCTCTTACAACTGGATCAGGATTCCATCTTCACATAATCACTGAGTTTCCATACACCGCATCGCGGTAGAGCTTTACGAAGAGCTAAAGATTGCAGTCGCGGGTGACCGTCCGGATAGTATAAAAGTCCGGATAATTCCGGTCTGTATATTGTCTCATATCTGCTCAGAAATAAATACTCGATATCGTTGTTCTCCATCCACTCAACAAGCTCATTTATACTTTTCACAATGGGTATCGGGACGAATTCTTGACCGAAATGATACGGTCCGTGTGGTTTTCGAGCCGCCATTCGACCTTCAGGTAAGTTCTTTACCAGATCATTATGCACAAATTCCGTGATTTCATGAGGTCATCTTCGCATCTTATATATAATATCCCTGGTTCGAACTGGAGTGCCGGTAATTATTATTATAAAAGCAATCATTAAAACAGACTCATATTCCCATTTTAACCACTTTTTCTCCAGGGAGATCCTGATCGAAGAGAGGAAATAGCAGGCGAGTAATAGATATATCGGTAATAATGGCAGCGAAAAACGAATATTGTAGAAAACTAAACTGAGAAATGCATATATTATAAACCCTGCTGCTAACGTCCAACCTAATTTCTCAATCCTGAATCTGCGAAATGATATCCAGATAATTCCGCCAACTACACACCAGCCCAGTTTCCAATTTACCAACTTCGACATGTCTTCCGGAAAATGGGTTATAAAATTGTTTGCAAATGTTAGTATCAATCTCAATGGATTCTGCAACACCCCGGTAATTAATGAACCCGATCCGTTAACGGAATTTGAATACCAGAATTGATCCCAGGTAATTTTATCTGCATCCTGTAATCCATAGAGAATGTTCAAGCTGTTCTGGTTATAAAAGGGATTTCCGGTCTTCAGGTATAAAATCAACATCCAGGGGAGTATTACCGGACCCAGACCGATAACCAGGAAACCCAGCCTGCCAAACCACGTCTTCGAATCACTTCTTCGATCGCTTAGAAGTACCCAAAGCACGCTGATCACAACAAGCGCGATACCGTTATATCTTGTTAAACAGGCATATCCACAGACCACACCCAACAATATTTCCAGACCGCGAAATCTCGGAACCGTAAACAAGTAACAGACCACCATGCAGAGCGCCATAAAAGGCATATCCGTTCCGACGCGGAAGCTGTATTCGGCAAAATGCTGATTTAATGCTAATGCAGCAACTATCCAGACGCCCCAGACAGGGTTGATGGTTTTGCTTGAAATTCTGTATGCAAACCATAACGTGATCGCTGCGGCAATCAGAGCCAGGATCCTGGCGGCGAGGAAGGAATCTTTTAACAGTATAATAAGAGGAACTAATAACAGTGGATAGCCCGGTCCTCGAAACCGATAATGCGAGATATCTATCTCACCATGTATCAGTTTTTCAGCCGCGGGAGCATAATCCCAATAGAAATCAGTCTCAACGTCCCAATCACCTATCAGATGGAACTTAAAGGAACCAAGTCCTATTAAGATGATAAACGTCAAGCCCAGAAAAAATGCGGCTTAACCGGGTGTCCGCAACCTTTTTAGAGGAAGGAACAACAAATGGTTAAATTTCAACTTAAATCCTGAAATCCGGCTGTAATGCTACTTCACCGCCTTCAAACATTTCACCAAGTACCGGTTTTCTTCCGGCTGTCCGACAGTTATTCTTAGCGCTGTTTCAGAACCGAATGGTTCCAGCGCTCGAACCGAAATTCCCACGTTTCTCAGATGGTTATCCACCCTTGCTCTCTCTTCTGCAGAACTGAGATCTATAAAGACAAAGTTGCCGTGCGGGACGGTTATATCGAATCCCATACCGCTTAGTTCCGTATAGAGAAAGTCGCGTTCCTCAGCGTTAATTGCAGCACATTTCTCCACATATTCAGTGTCATCCAGCGCTGCTGAAGCGGCGGCTGCTGCGAGATTAGGGATGGAAAACGGCATCTTGTACGGCATTAGGGATTTTATAACATCCGGGTGAGTAATTGCATAACCGATACGGAGACCTGCCAATCCGTATATCTTTGAGAAAGTGTGGAAGATTAGAAGATTGGGGTAGGTCTTTTGTAACTCCATTGTGTCGGGATAGTCATCTTCAGTTATATATTCAGCATAAGCTTCATCGCTAACCACATAAACATCCGGTGGTATCTGCCGCATAAACTCCTTCAGCTCATCGTGCGAAATCATTGTGCTGGTAGGATTGTTGGGATTGGCGAGTAACACAAGCTTGGTTTTATCATCGCATAATGAAAGTACATTCTCCAAACTAATCGCATTATCTACCAATTTTGCAAGCCTGCACTCCTTCTTCTTAATCTTAGCAATAATCTTATAGCCTACCCAGGTCACTTCAGCCGTTACGACGTTCTCACCTGAGCTGACAAAGGACATAATTGACATATCCAATAATGCAACGGAACCCGCTGAAACAATGATATTATCCGGTTTAACGTTGTGTTTATCGGCTAACTTCTCTATTAAATCTTCATGATTAGCATCGGGATAACGAAACACTTCCTGTCCTTGTTCTGCGATGGCTTTTAGTGCCAAAGGCGGAGTACCGAAAGCGTTTTCGTTTTGTGAAAGTTTAATCATATTTATTGGTTTCTCTGTTTTGGTACTTAAGATTTTATATGGTTGTATTGCTGTATTGTAAAATTATGATTCTATTATCTAAATATTGCTCTAAATTATGAAACAATAAAACTTAGCCGGAATGACAAATCTAAAACCCATAAAATGTTAATTTATACAAATTTTTGGAAATCATTTATTTACTAACATTTCCTACTTGGATAGGCAATTTTCACTTATGTTATAACGAAGAAATAGCTATTGGTTATCTTTAGTAAGGTTGAAAGCTTTGTCACACTCCAAATTTAACAGCTATTTGTAGTGAATTTATTTATATAGAGATGTTTGATATTACTAAATTTACTTTGCTCTCAGTCCTGCAATCTTAACTGCACCTCGATGATAACCGTCGGGAAATAGTTTCTCGAGTTCTTCAATATCGATTTTGTTTACCTCACACGTTTCATAAATAGTTGGAACATTGTTATTCTTTGCATAACTGTCACGAAGAAAATAAATGATTTTCCAATGCTTATCCGTAAATACACCCGTCATCTTCATTTCGTTTGCCTTCATAAGGCTAAACTGCTCATCCCACTCTTCCGGATCAACCAGAAAACCGTGAATGTCAATTCTAAAAGTTTTGCTTTGAGAAAGAAAAATACCTGTTTTATGTGATAGTTTCAATAATGAACTTGTTTTGTCTGCATCCTTATGTGTTAGACCTGCTATTTTGCAAGCGCCTCGGAGATAACCATTCGGAAAGAGTACCTTAAGTTCCCAGAGGTAAAGACCTAACGCTCGACAAGTCTGATAAACAAGCGGGCATTTTCCAAAGTTTTTATACGTTTCGCGGATATAATTGATTACATCCCAATGCCTAAGTGTCAGACTGCCAACAATTTTTGATTTTGCAGCCATCCCCTCCGCGAAGTTCTCGTCCCATTGTTCGATTTCTACCAGGAATCCAGCATCATCTAATTTATATGTTTCGTTTCTGAATTTGAATGTATCCATTATTACTACTTCTTTTAGCGTATGAACCTGATCAGGCGCTTAAAACATGATATTCTTGAAAACCGTTAATATTCTTCTAATTGTATCGTATTGTTGTCATCTGACTATGTAGTGTCTAACCGGAAACCCCCATCTTTGTAAATTTTACCTTATCTTTGTCATTCCAGCGAAAGCTGGAATCCAATTTTTACAACGGTTTATCAAACACGATTCTGGATTCCAGCTTTCACTGTAGTGACAAAAAGTGGTTTTCAGTTAGGCACTATGTATCTGTATTTCCCTGGACAAGGTTTGTTTTCATCAATTCGGACACTTCGGTGAAAATATCTACAAGACGCAGGATTCCAACAACTTTGCCTCGCCTGGTCACTAAGGTACGTTTAGCTTGCCATATAACCATCTTGTGGATGGCTTCTGTCAAAGGTGCATCTTCTTCAATAGACTCTTTAAGTGGACGCATAATCCGTTTGACCTCGATTTGAGCGCTACGGTGACATAAATCGATGAGACTTACATGCAAGGAGTTGAAGGATTCTATCAAAGAGTCTATAAAATGCGGACTCATACCTGCACGTGAAATGACGCTTAAATCTCCAAGCAGGTTATATTTTGGTTCCAATGCTTTGAGGAAATCAAGATGCCCAAATTGACCGATGACACTCCCCGCCTGGTTTAGCACCAGCACGGCGCGTGGCGGTTCGCCTCTCGACTCCAAACGCACTTCTGATGCCTCCAGCTCCTGTAAAGCATCAAAAAGGGTTGCGTCTTCGCTCACCGTACTGTAATTGTCCAGAGCTACCATCAAATCTTTGACAAGTTTCTCATACATGTTTACCTCAATAAATAGTCTTTCTTAAATTAATCACTCACCTTCCTCTATCAGGCTTAGATATGCAAAACCTGATATTCAAGAATTATAATTAACATTTCCCACGTCAAACAGGGAGTGAGAAAATTGAAAATATTCCGTATGGCAAGTGTTCCTGTTAACCTTTAGATACTTAATATTTGGTTACGGGTAAGTAGAGATGCTTGCCTTACTAAAAACTAAATACGTTAGCTTCAGATTTCAAACCCGAAAGTTCGTGATTGAAATCAGGCAACAACGATATGGTAGCAGACAGGAATGTCCGCCCTCCCCAATGGGGATTTACTAATTGCTTTCAAATATACTCTTACTAATATTAAAAAGCGCTTCCTTGCGATACCACGCCGAAGCCCTAATATCTGAAATTGGTAAGGTGTATTCCAGCACTTTCGTTGCGAATTCCTCAGCTTTAGAAGTCCCGATTGAAGTATAACTCCTGCCAATCAGATATTCACTGGCTGATTTTGCAAACTTAATGGTTGGCGCTACGGATCCTATAGCGACACCAGCTTTGGTGATTTTACCATTTTCATCACTCTGAATATGGTATGCTAAGGAAACCACAGCTATTTCCATTGAACATCGGGTTCCTACTTTGATAAAACCGGAGTATAATTTTGAGTTTTCACTATTTGAAGGAATGATAATGCTACGTAGAATCTCATTTTTCAATAGGCAATTCTTTTTCACACCTACAAAAAAATCATCTATCGGAACAACTATTACAGTTCCATCCGTTTTCAACATTTCACATCGAGCTTCCAATGCCACTAATGCACATGCAATATCGCCAGCAGGAGAAGCGGTACAAAGATTTCCGCCAATAGTCGCCACCTGACGGATTTGTCTGGATGCAAGTTTACTCGCCGCTTCATACAGTACGGGATATCTCTTTTCCAATACTTCATTATAAGTAATTCTATTAGCTGTTACAAGCGTTCCGACCCTGATTCCATCATCTAATTCTGAAATAGATGTGAAATGCTCATCGTTCAATTGAGCTAAATTTATTACTGTTAAGTCCTCATCAGGCTGTTTCTTTAACTCTAATAGCAGGTCGGTATATCCAGCGCCGAATCTGAAATTGTTTTCCTGGTGCTTGGATATCTGTGCAAGTAGTTCTTGTGTTGTTTCGGGGGTTGTTATGTTGAAATTCATTTTTATTTTTCATTGTGTGATTGTTTGATTGTTTGATTGTTATGTTGACATTCATGAGCATTATAACAATTTAACAATTCAACAATGAGACAATCCAGCAATCAAACAATCCTTTCTTTTAAAGCTTTCAAAACCTTTTCCGGCGTAATTGGCAGATCATCTATTTTGATACCGATGGCGTCCGACACGGCATTGGCGATAGCTGGGGCAGTGGGAATTAGAGGCGCTTCGCCTACTCCTTTGGCGCCATAAGGACCCTTTGGATCATTAGTCTCTATTGGGTAGAAATGAATATCGGGTACGTCACCAGCGGTGGGAAGTTTGTAATCGTGGAAACTCGGATTTAGCACCATTCCCTTCTCAATGATTAGTTCTTCGGTTAAGGCATAGCCCATTCCCGTAACGACGCCTCCCTCTATCTGTCCTTCCAATCCGAGAGGATTCAACACTTTACCAACATCCTGAGCTACGTGAACGTCCAATACCCTAACGTTTCCCGTGTAAGTATCAACCTCGACCTCAATGGCTTGTGCGGCAAAGGCATAAGTGCCTGAGACGTTTCCTTTGAAGCCTTTATCCTGAAACTTGCTGTCCGGTTCATAGTAATATGATTCTTCACATAATTCATTTGGTTCACGAAAATGAATCTCTCGAACTACCTTGTCGGTTTTAATTGACTCGCCTGTTTTGCGCGATTTGATGAGACCATTTTCATATTCCAGGTCTTCGATATCTGTTTCAAGGAGCTGAACCGCCTTGGATGATAATTTATTTTTTAACTTTTTAACTGCTCCCAGAAGCGAATTCCCGGCGACAAAACTTGTTCGCGATGCATGAACGCCTACGTCCCAGGGTTTAACGTCCGTATCAGTATTTATAACCCGGATGTTTTTCATATCAATCCCAAGTTCCTCTGAAGCAATCATACCGAGTACCGTTTCCGAACCCTGTCCGATTTCACTGGAACCGGTGATTATGGTTAAATAGCCAAAGTTATCCAGCTTTACAGTAGTGCCACATCCGTCTGAAGGATATATCTTAGCGCCTCCGCCCACGTGAACCATAGAGGCAAGACCGATGCCTCTTTTGTATCTTTCCGAATTCCTTTGAAAAATAGTAGAAGCGACACTCTTGTCGCTTGAACTTTCGTATTTCAAAGACATTCCGCAAGCGACAAGAGTGTCGCTTCTACTATTTTTCATATTTTGTTGAGTTGCCTGCGAGACGCCGGTGCTACAGTGTTTCCCATCAAACCCACTTTTATCTATTACCATCTCCAAGGCATCTCTATGTCCACAAGAGATAAATTCAAGCCTCTGTCCTGTGATTTCGCCCTTAAAATTAGCATTTAGCAAACGTATTTCAGCCTTATCCATCCCCAATTCTTCAGCCAGAAGGTCAATACTCCTTTCTACCGCGAAAGTTGCTTGTGGGTTGCCGTATCCTCTGAATGATCCAGCGTATGGATTATTGGTATAGACTGCATAAGCTTCAAATAGACAAGCGGGGAGTTGGTACAGAGATGAAAAAGTCTGCATCATTACAAACGGAGTAGTCGCTCCCCAGGAAGTATAAGCCCCGTTATCCATAATGATCTTGACCTCTCTGAACGTAAACTTTCCGTTCTTATCAGCGCCGGAAGAGATGTCTATTACCATAGTCTGTCTGGTAGGCGATGCGAGGAATTCCTCCTCCCTATCGTAAGCTATTTGGACAGGTTGTCCGGCTTTCATAGCGAGCAAGGCGCATATCGGTTCGTAAGGATACATATCTAATTTACTGCCGAAACCTCCTCCGATGATAGGCTGGATTATGCGGATCCTGGATGGTTCCATCTTTAAGGTGTATGCCATATCTCTCTGGTAGAGAAACGGCATCTGTGTCTGGCTGTATAATGTGAGCCTGTTTTCCATCTTCGAATAATCCGCTGTGACAGCACAGGTTCCCATACAGCAGTGAGTCACACGCGGCAGGTTATAGCGCTTTTTTACAATACAGGCGCTTCTATCCTTCTGTTCCTGAAGGTTTCCGTGCTCATAATGAAACGGATGAGCTATGTTCTTATCGTTATTGGCTGGAGCGAATTTATTAATTATGGGAGCGTCTTCTTTCAATGCTTCAAAAGGATCGAAAATCCCTTCTTTCACCTTGTATTTAACATCAATCAGGGTGAGAGCTTTTTGAGCAATTTCTCTCGTTTCAGCGGCAACGGCAGCGATCTCATCACGAATGCAGTTAACCTCGCCCTTTTTCAAAACGGGATGGTCGTTTAAATAGCTAATATTATTAGTATCAACGTCATCGGCGGTAATAATGCAGACCACGCCGGGGAGCTGCGCTGCTTTGGATACATCAATCGACTCTATCTTAGCGACAGGATATTTCGTGCGCAGTATCGCGCCATGGAGCATATTAGGCAATGTAATATCATTCCCATAAACCGCTTCCCCGCTGACTTTGATTCTGGCGTCCAGTTTTGGGGTTGGTTTGCCAATTATTTTTAACTCTTTTTTCATATCTAATTGTCCCATTGTTTCATTGATTCATTGTTCCATTGTTAATTAGTGTCTGACCGAAAACCTCCGTTTTTCTGGATATTAACCCTTTTTTGTCATTCCCGCGAAGGCGGGAATCCAGGAGAAACAATAATTTATCTGGATTCCCGCCTTCGCGGGAATGACAAAAAAG
>JAVCDD010000061.1 GCA_030765125.1 Candidatus Hatepunaea meridiana | reverse complement strand
CTTTTTTGTCATTCCCGCGAAGGCGGGAATCCAGATAACTTATTGTTTCTCCTGGATTCCCGCCTTCGCGGGAATGACAAAAAAGGGTTAATATCCAGAAAAACGGTGGTTTTCGGTCAGACACTAAATAACGCTTCTGCTGAAGTGACCGTTGATCCTATGGGATTTGCGGTGGCTTTAGAAGCGGATGATATCGCCGAAGTAGAGGTAACACTCGAAAATGACGGCGATAACGACGTTATATTCGGTGTTGACTTTGACTCACCTCCCGAAGAGGAGGAACGTGGCAGAGGTCCAAGACGCGATCAGCCTGAAGGGCGAGGTATTCTGATCCATAATGCTATCACGGGCTGGGGTAACTTCCAATTAGAGCCGTATTTTGAGGCGATAGACGGTCTGGAATACGACCGATTTCGTCAGTGGAATGACGTGGAAGACGTTGATTTTGACGATTACGACTTCATGTGGATTGGTAACTACGAACCGGAAGCGTGGGTGGCTCAATACAACCAGAACCTTGAGCGTATCGAGGAATTCGTTGATGGTGGTGGCGCTCTCTACCGCCCATCAGGAACTAACTTGCACAATACGCGTCCGATTAATCCGGGTGGTCTGGTTTATAACGGTTCACAATCTCAGAATCAATGCCCATTGCAGCTTGATCCTGAGGAAAACTTCCTGATTAATTATATGAATGAGAATGATCCCTTCAATTGGGAATGGGGCGAAGGACAGCGACTGGTCGGCAGTGGCTGCGCGCATGGCATATTTCTCCAGGATGACATTGATGATATGGAGAATGTCGATTGGGTTCAAATTATGGCAATGGGTAATCCTGCAAATGAACCGATCATCCTGACTTACCAATTTGGTCGCGGTTTCTGCCTTGTATCAACCACGGTTGACGGCTTCCTGCACAATAATCCTCAAGCATATCACTGGGGTCGCACTGGCGAAGCTGTCATCTGGTATCTTGACTTCCTGGCAGCTCCTAAATGGATCGCTGCTGAACCAGATGAAGGCGTTATTGAAGCTGACGACTCCGAGGTTATCACCATTACATTGGAACCGGGTGATATGGAAGAGGGCGCTTATGAGATGCGGGTTTTGTTCGAATTGGAAGAAGCTGAAGATGATCGAGACGACCTCGAGGAAAACCTGATCGAAGTATCAGTGGTGATGACGGTTGACGCTTCAACTTATTCGGTTGAAGGAGTTGTAACTGACCCCGCAAACGATGAGGTTGTAGAAGGTGTAACCATCCAGATGGATCGTTATATGCTGACACGCTATAGCAACGGGGACGGTGAGTACTCATTTGAGGACTTACCTGCCGGTGAGTACGAATTCACCTTTACAGCTCCCGATTTCCTGCCCACAATCGAAGGTATTGAAATCGAAGAAGATGATATCGAATTAGACGTCGCACTCCTTCACTCTGAATGCACACCAAGTGATGAAGAATTCTTTATGGCGTTGAATCCTGATTTTGACCACGTCTTCGAGCTTGAAATCGTCAATGGAGGCAATGGTCCTTTGGTATACCGGGTCGAACGCTGTCTCCTTGGTGACGCTGACGCCGATCCATGGGAACTTCGCGAAGTCCAAAATACCGAAGAAACCGCTGATGATAACCAGGTCAACGGTGTAGTCTTCGCTGCTGATCATTATTTCATTTCCGGGGGGAACAGAAGGGAAGATGATAATAAGATATACGTCTTCAACCGTGAAGGTGAACTCATTCGCGAATTCGATCAATTCCATCAATCCGACTACGGTATGCGTGATCTGTGCTGGGATGGTGAACTGATCTGGGGATCTGACGATGGAATCCTGTATGGGTTTGATACAGAAGGCGAACTCGTCCACGAAATAGAGGGCGAAGCGGATTCATATCGTTCTCTGACTTATGACCGGGAGAATGAGCTATTCATCTCTGCAGACATCACTTCTGATATTTACATCTCAGATAGAGAAGGTCATCTAACAAGAACTATAAACCGTCCTGGCGATCTTCGCACTTATGGACTTGCATATTGGCCAGATGATCCGGATGGTTACAATCTTTACGCTTTCGGACGTGGCGAGGAAACCGATCTCTCTGTCAGTAAAGTCAATCTTGAGAACGGTGATCTTTCTCTGGTTGCTGAAATTGATGAGGTAAGTGGTCGACCAGGTGGTATCTGTATCACAAACACTCTTGATATATATAGCTGGGTGTTCATTGGTGTAGCACAGAACCCTGATCGTATAGCTGTCTGGCAGCTTGAAGGACGCCGGGAATGGTTCCAGATCGAGCCGGAAGCCGGTGAGATTGGCGCTGATGACAGTGAAAATTTCATTTTGACGCTGGACGCAACCGATTTGCCACCTGACAACACTTTTAATGGGATACTCGTTTTTCATCATGACGGTATCGGTGGACAGACAGAAATATCGGTGCGTTTAGACGTCGTCGAGGGCGAGGTACACACAACTCGTGAACTCGATCTATTATTGGGTTGGAATACAGTTTCTGTCAATCTTCAACCAGACGAAGAGGACGTTGAAGTATTGATGGCTGACCTCGTTGAGGAAGACTTGTTAGAGATGATGAAAGACGGTGCCGGTCATTTCTATCGTCCCGATTACAACTTCAACAACATTCCAGGCTGGTCAGTGGAACAGGGTTATCAGGTCAAGATGCGACAGGCTGCGCAGTTGACGTTAGAGGGTTGGACTGTGGTGCGTGACGAACCTATCGCCCTTGAGGAGGGCTGGCAGCTTGTATCGTATTATCCTACTTTCCCGATTGACGCTACGCTTGCATTGTCGGGAATTGAAGATAACTTGATTATTTGCAAGGATGGCTTCGGCAACTTCTATATCCCCGCCTGGGATTATAGTAATATTGGGGATATGCTTCAAGGTCAAGGCTACTATATGAACGTGGATGAGGACGTGGAATTGATTTATGTATTCGAACGCGAGGATGCATTATTTAACGATGACATTTGGCATCAAACATCAATTTATAATGAACCGAGTACATTACCAACGCTTCAACCAACTGGTTCGAATATGAGCTTGTTAGTACTCGCCGATCCTTCTTTGACAGCAGATGTTGCTGTATACTCATCGGATATGTTAATAGGTTCCGGTGTGCTTCAGGATGGATACTGCGGTATCGCCGTTTGGGGCGATGATCCAACTACAGCAGTGATTGACGGCGCAGTTCAGGATGAACCATTTGAAACAAAGCTATTCTCAAACACTGAATTACAAACGGTGGATTTAGAAGCGCTTTCAGGTACAGCAACATATCTAACCAATAGTCTAACTGTAATCCGGTTGATAACATCATCTGTCGAATTGCCTGATGAGTTTGGAATAACATCAGCTTATCCAAATCCGTTCAATTCACGAATGAATGTCAGCTTTGGTTTACCTGAAGCAGCAGACGTCAGACTGGATGTATTTGATCTGGCAGGTCGGTATATTGCTGAATTAACGAGTGGTCGTCATCAGGCTGGAATTCACACTACTGTGTTTGATGGTTCCAACTTGGCGAGCGGGGTGTACGTTATTTGCTTTGAAGCGGGTGGAATTACCTCGCAGTGGAAGGTTGCACTCGTCAAATGAATGCGAAAGTGAATAGGCAATAAAGGGGACAGTATACCTATTTTTTCTATGGACTGTCGTTATTTCAAAGAGTATTTATAAAATATGTATACTGTCCCTTTTATTGCCCAGATTTAAGGTAAAGTAATAATAAGGCGGGCATTCGTGCCCGCCTTATTCATTATCAATAAATATAAGCCACTCAAATATAATCCACTTCACTGACTACACTATAATAAAGTACCCCTTACAATACTTGACTTATGCAATTAAAATTCGTATGCTGTAATGATATTATTGAACATCTAACATTTCCCAGTTCGTGATTTCCTCATTGTTCGTAAATTCCTTATTCCCAACTTGATTGGGAATCCAGTAAGTCCTTGATTTCTCTGGATTACCAATCAAGTTGGAAATAAGGAAGAAACTGTAAATTGATTATTTCTTCATTGAGATTAAGTATAAATACTTTATTCAAATTAACCGACCGTGAGCGTCTCATCCTTCGGTCAATCGTGCATAACTATATCCTGACGGCAGAGCCTGTTGGTTCGCGTATACTTACACGTCGATACCGGATAGGATTATCTCCTGCTACAATCCGAAATACGATGTCTGACCTTGAGGAAATGGGATTGTTAACTCATCCGCACACATCCGCCGGACGAGTCCCTACCGATCTGGGTTACCGGATTTACGTGGACGATCTGATGCATGTTGAAGACATCTCCGATGATGTTCGACAGACTTTACAAGCCAAATTTGACGATATTTCTCCTGAAATCAATGATGTGCTCGACAACGTTGGCGAACTGTTGTCCGAAGTATCCCACTTGTTGGCTGTTATTATTGCACCAGACCTATCGACGGGAGTGCTCGATAAGATAGAATTCGTTCGCGTTGCTTCCGGAAGAATAATGATTGTTGTGGTGATTAGATCCGGATTAGTTCGTACAATACTATTAGAGATGAACTCAAACATTACCGATACAGAGATTGCAAATGCTACCCAGGTGATCAACCAGCGGCTGTCAGGACTTTGTTTATCGGATATTCACCAGGATATAGACAGGCGTCTCAGTGGAGAGCATTGCAGCAGGAATTCCATAGTCCGGTTGTTCCTGGATTTCCCTGAGAAAATTTTCGGAATTGAACCCGGTAAGGAAATGCACATAGGCAGCGCTCGTCCTCTGCTTGAGCAGCCGGAATACAGTTCACCGGATCAGTTTAAGGGCATAATTGAGTTAATAGAGGACAGAGACATAATCGTGCATCTGCTCAAAGATCGTTCGCAAGGTGTAAGTGTCACTATTGGTGAGGAAAACAAACGTGAACGTTTAAAGGATTTCAGCGTTATAACATCCACGTACAGGATTGGTGATGAGTTAGGTACGCTTGGGATTATTGGCCCGACCAGAATGAACTATTCACGACTGGTGGCATTAGTCGATTATACCGCCAGGATGGTCAGCCGACAAGCAACATATAAGGATGTTGACACTGTTGGGTTATAAAGTGTCAGTAATATGTATCTCAACAAAGCGATTATTCCGGAGTGCTCAAGCTTGCTTGAGCACGATCCGTGACTAATATATGGAAAACCTGCTCAAGCAAGCTTGAGCACTCCGTAGTAGGAAGAAGCTATTTTTAAGGAAATACACAATAAATGAAAAAACAAAATAAAAACATAGAACAAACTCAACAAACAAAAGAACCTCTCAATATTGAAGTTTCTGACGCTGAAACCAAAGCGGAAATTAATTGTAGTGATAATGGGAATAGTGATAAAAAGAAAACAAAACTCAAAAATACACTTAAAGAACTTACAACCAAACTTGAACTTGAAAAAGACAAACGGCTACGCGCATTAGCAGATTTTGATAATTTTCGCAAGCGTACTCAGAGCGAGTTTGGTCAAATAATTAAAGGCGCTAACGAAAGATTGATCAAGCAGATGTTGCCGGTACTGGACGATTTTGAGAGATTGTTAAATCAGGATTCAACAGATGATAATAATACATATCTATTACAAGGCGCTGAATTAATACACAAGAAACTCCATGCAATATTAAGCGTTGAAGGATTGCAACCTATTGAAGCAGTTGATAAGCCATTCGATGCAAATCTTCACGAGGCAATGGCACAAATGAATGATCCTTCTAAACCAAACGGTACGGTTTTAACCGAACTTGAAAAAGGATACCGTTTGGGTGATAGGATTATCCGTTTTTCTAAGGTATTCGTTAGCAAGGTTCCTGAAGTTGCTGATAGAACGGTTGAAGAACACAAGGAATTGGAGGCAAAGGAGACCAATGAGTAAACGTGATTATTACGAGGTTCTTGGTGTGTCTAAGGGTGCTGGTGAAACGGATATTAAAAAGGCATATCGCAGCATGGCTATGAAATATCATCCTGACAGAAATCCTGATGATCCGGATGCAGAATCCAAATTCAAAGAGGTCGGTGAAGCTTATTCTGTACTGACCGATCCCAACAAGCGTGCTCGTTATGATCGCTTCGGACATTCCACATCTGGTACGCAGGATTTCGGTGGATTCGGTTTCGGAACAGAGGGATTCGATCCATTTGATCTTTTCAGGTCGGTTTTTGAGGGCTTCGGCAGCGATATTTTTGGTTTTCAGAATCGTGGAGGTGGCAGGAGAGTTCGACGAGGCACTGATTTAAGAATAGACCTAAAACTCTCACTTGAAGAAATTGCTGAAGGTACAACCAAGAAAGTCAAGATTAAAATCCTCGAACCGTGTAAAGCCTGTTCTGGAACAGGATCCAGTACTAGTAAGACGGAAGTCTGTCCGCGCTGTCATGGCTCAGGTGAAATTCAACAGGTCAGTGAATCGTTCTTCGGGCGTGTAGTGAATACTACTGCCTGCAACGTCTGCCGTGGTGAGGGTAGAATCGTCAAGGATGTATGCAACGTCTGTGGAGGCGAAGGCTTAGACAGAGGCGAGAAAACATTCAACATCAAGGTGCCTGCAGGGGTTACAACCGGAAGATATTTACGGATGGGTGGTGAGGGGAATCCTGCACCTCGAGGTGGACAACCAGGTGATATTATAGTAACATTTCACGAAAAGACACATAAGGTTTTTTCCAGACACAACGATGATATTCTCTTTGAAACGGAAATTAGTTACACTCAGTCTGTTATAGGTGATTCAATTGAAGTTCCCACATTAAAAGGGCTCATCAAGATGACTATTCCTCCAGGCACCTCCCCAGGCAGGTTATTTAGACTGCGAGGCAAAGGAATCACCCATCTGGACAGTTTCGGACGTGGCGATCAACTTGTGCGAGTTACCATTCACGTACCCAAGAGGGTCAGCACAGAAGAAAGAAAACTGCTCGAAGAATTGCAGAAATATGCACCTGATTTAAGCTATAATGCGGACAAGCCTTTTTTTAAGAAGGTTAGGGATATGTTCGGGTAACTACTAAACCTGCTGTCAGAGCACCGTCCCTGACAGCAATACTACCAGCGGTGGTTGACAGCGTGTGATTATTAACTGGATTAACAATTGAAAAATATTTCTGCGTTCTCTTCGGTAAATAAACAGCTTTACAGCAATTATGATTAAATTCCGCTTCAACCTCAGCAATTTCGGTTTCAGCAGCTTTGAAAAGCGCGCAATCTGGTTTCTGGTAGTAATACTGCTTATCGGTGCATCGCTCCGCCTGTATCGCAATTGGGCTAATTCACATCAGATCGTTCTAAGGGTTGAGACCAGCGCTGACAGCACAACGAAAGAACCAGTAATTAATGAAATCACTCCTTCGACTGATAATCCCTTGAATATTAATAACGCTAATGAGTATGAATTGACACTATTACCGGGGATTGGTCAAATAAAGGCTGAGCGAATAATCGATTATCGCACTAAAAACGGTTCATTCAATAGTATTGATGATTTAGAGAATGTGTCGGGGATTGGACCAAAATCTATGGAAAAGCTACGACCTGTTATTAAAGTTCAGGATAATAATGCACATACTCAATAAACATTTCTAACAGATAAAACAAAGAAATGTAGAATTCCTAATTATTATGTGGACATCCAGCGATTTTTCCTTATATTGTTTGCTTAAACTATAAGCTCATTAATTTGTTTCCGGAGTTATAAATGGCTAAAAAGGTCAGCTCGCGATCACCAGGATCGTTAGTACTCGAAATCATAGTCGCTTTCCTCGTTATCGTATTATTTCTCGCCATCCTCATTCCTAAAATGCAATGGAAAAACCAAACGCGGGAAGAGGTTATATGCCAGGAAAGGATGGAGAATATCTACTATGCTTCCTGGTTCTATCACGCTAAATCAGGCAAATATACCAACGATTTATCCGAACTTCTTGCCTTTGCTGAACGTGAAACGTTAGAAGTTCGTGTTCCCGGTTTCAGGATGGATCCGCTCACTCACCGCGAAAGCGGGCTTGATTCATTTCAGGTTGATTTCTATGATCCATTCTTTTTCAACCATTATGAAAAACGAGTTAACGTAAACTATCCTGCCGGTAGGGACTCGATAGTGTTATCAGTTGTCCCAAAGGCTCGCTACCCATTCGCGCCAATTACCCGGTTCACTTTCGCAGCCGATGCTCCAATTGCAGACTCAATGGATAATCGAGGCGATCTGGGAGTATTTGTTCTTGTCAGCGCACATAGCAAGATGCGGAGGAATCATCTATTAGGTGAAAAAACAAGAATACCGGCAGAAAAATGGATATTCTTTATTGACACAAAGGATATAGGTAATTGTCCTGCTACAGATTCTCCATATCTTATAAATGTTAACGTCAAGCTCACCATTGAAGCAGGAATGCGTGCCATATTAAATGAAGAACCACCGGAAACCCCGTTATCATCTTCAAAGCAGTTATCAAGTATGGTGGTTTATCGAATGCTTAAAGAAGCAGATGCAAAAGCAAAACGCGCAATGCTCGCAGAAAAAACACTGGAAACGGTTGAGGATTCCCTGCTGAACGCAAGCAACCAAGCCTACCTGGATTCGACTGCTGATTCGTTGCGAGCGGAAGGATTAGAAGCGCTGGCAACAGCTATATATGATTCCTTGCTTGAAAAGTATACATTGGAGGATGAGGCTTTGGTGCGACGTTGGGAAAGCATTCGCGACGGTAGCTATGAGTATATGAATAAATTAAAGGAAGATTCCACGTTTCAAGCGCTATTAAGTAATATATTGAATACTCGTAAAGACTTGCTGGTTGTAAATCAATTTCAATCAAGTTTAGAGAATCTTAAATCCAAAGCTTCAGCAAACGTAGTTGAGGTAGGGTTTGTCAACACTACCGCTGATTCAATTGATTTCTATACTAATCCTGAACTTATTAAACAACGCCTCTTTAAATCGCGCGAAGACAAAGTCACCCTTTCGAAACTGGCGGATCCTGATGTTACAAATCTTCTAAACCTGTTCAGTTTTGAGGAATCTTATAAGGTCAGCAAGGTCGATTCCACGGGTATCACTATTAGATGCCCTATTAAAGGGAATTTCAGCAAACCAAAGCGATCACTATTACAACGCATATTTTCTGTCAAGGGTTCTACCAATCATGGGAACGTTGAACAGGGAGACCTCTCTTGGAGTGAAAAACGGTGAGGGGATAAAAAAAAGATAAAGGATGAAGAAAGCGATAAGCATTTTCCTTCTTCTATTGCTCTTCAACCTTCATCCTTCATCCTTTGATTAAATCGGGTATAATTTATGAGTAATATTTTCGTAGTCAACTGGACACCTGACGAAGTTGAACTCAGGCAAGTTCCCAGTGTCGGTATCTACCAGCCTCACATTCCGACAATCAGGAAAACCAAGCTAAATCGCCCAACCCGATCAGAACGATTTTCACATGCAGATTCCGGAGGAGGCTTCAATGAGGCGCTGCGTGTGCTCTTCTCCGATATTGAAGTCACGCAGCCAGTGTGGTTCTTAATACCTCGCGACTGGGTTCAGGATTTTGAAGTTGATAATCCAAATCTTGATTCCGATGAGATGATGCGCGCTCATCTGATATGGGAAGTGCAACAACGGTTATCCGGTGATATTTCAGATTACAAAGTGTATATCCCTACAGACCTCAAAAATGCAAAATTGACTTTATCAATAACTCGCGGTGAGGTCATTGAGATTTACATTAGCGCTTTCCAGGAAATTGGCATTGAAATAGCGGGTATTAGATGTGAACCGGACTTTGGCGCTGATTATGATTTCGACAAACCTGAAGATTTTCGTGATGCCGTTCCTGCTGATATAATTGATAGTATTGATTCAATCGGTTTAAAAAATCAACGCAAAGTCTCACCTATAGTAATCATATCACTTGGCGCTATAATTTTATTTGCTGTGATCTATATTTGGGTATTACCATCTGATCAGTCACCTTTACTCGAATCTAATAGTATTGAAGAAATTGCAATAGAGGAAACGGCTTCCTCAGGATCCCTGATTGAAACCACAACTCTCGATGAAAATCTTTCACCTGTCGGTCAATTAACGAAGTTTCTTCCATCTACTGCTGCGTTACAATTTGCTGTACTTTCCGCCGTAGATTGCAAATTTGAGATAAACGGGCTTGATGATCCAAACGAATGGTTGAACAAATTCACAGAAGCAACTACATATAAAACTGTCAAGCTCGATGAAAATTACCAATATGGTAGTCAGAACGTTACTACGATAAGCCTGGAACAAACTGAGTGGAAGAAGATAGACGGTAAAACGAAAAGCGTGGAGTACTGGTCAAAGCTGTCTTCAGCAAAGGGAATGGAGCCGCATGGACGCATCTCTCGAGGCAATCTGTCTTCTGCATTGGAATTAATAGAAGCCGTCTGGTCTGAACCGGGTGGATTTGAAAAAGTCTATTTGACACAAGATAAGGAGCAATGGGCAGTTACTATTCAGTGATCTGCAATACTTTGCCAAGTGCAAAGTCCACATAGAAAATAGGTGTACAGTATACCTATTTTATAAATACTCTTTGAAATAACGACAGTCCATAGAAAAATAGGTGTTTAGTAAGAGAATATCCAATTCAAAAACAGAAAAGGATCAATTATGGCAAACAACAAAACCGGTTTAAAAAAAGCCACAGGAAGAGGATTTCTCTGGATACTATTCGTTTTAGGACTAATCCTGGTTTCTTTTGTCTTGTTTGCACTGAATTCATCAGTGATTGCATTAGTTGTAACGGCTGATTCGGTTGAACACCCTAATTCTACAACCGCCCGGTTATTGGCAGATCAAATCAGTTTCGTATTGTCAGATCATCTTATAACTATTAGTGATGAGGCCAGAGAAATTGAACGCGCTCCCATCGAAAACCAACCGAAAGAACTTGATGAGATTGATCTATCAGTCAGGGAATTTCTACATCCGGTAAATGGGTATTTTACTGACGCGAGGCTTTACTTTGTGCAACACTCTTATCCTCTGCCTGAGAATTATCAACGGCAGATTCTGGAAGAAATTTCAAAAACGGAAAAAAGATGGGTAAAAGTAGTTGATTCCGCGGGCGGCGTTTTTCTTATTCTGCACCATGACGGCGATACAACCCGGTTCAATGGGACATATACGGAATATTCGATTTATAGGTCTAATCTGCCGAAAATCGTCGATCATATCATCGATAACAGCGTGTTTAAAAGATACTTTGCGGAAAAAGAAGGCGCTATGTTTGAACCAAGCCAACTGTTTTCCCGCTATGTTTATTTAACGATTACCGATGGCGATAATCTGCTTTATGAAAGAGGACCGCGCGAGGAAGCCGGTGGACAGGAATATACAAACCAACCTCTTCCGTACCTTGATTCCCTGCGACTTACAATTTGTGGCAAGTTTATTTTTGAATCTGTAATCGTTCAGAAATTGAAAAACTTTAACATTCTGTTCATTTTAGGATTAGCAATGATCGTTTTGGGAGTGATATTTTTGGTGAGGAAAAGAGGGAATTGAGCATTTTTGTTGAAAGGTTTTTACACATTAGTCACTATCATTACTTTGTTAAGTGCGAATTTCGCGTAGGGGCCAATTTATTGAGCCCCTTCTACTTATGCAAAAGGGCTCGATAAATCGGCCACTACGCGTAACTTTTAATGTTTCAAACAATTATAAAAACCAATATTGATACTTAACAAAGTAATGCTATTCAGTGATTTTTATTTAGAATAAACGTTCCCGCCGGAACTAATCCCGAAACTTCGGCAGTAATCTGACGGAGCAGTATAGGAAAGGATGCCGGTACGTTCTTCAACTACCGGCATTTTATATTACGACAGAATAAATGATTAGAATCATCGGCGGCATCGCCAAAGGCAGGCAGTTAAAAATTCCCCCAGGCAAAGTCAGACCGGCTACTGCCAGAACTCGAAAATCTATATTCGACTCTCTTTCCGGATTTGTACAGGGCGCTAACATCCTAGATCTTTACTGTGGATCTGGAGGATTGGGACTGGAAGCGCTTTCGCGAGGAGCTGTCGAAGCATGGTTTATAGATTTGTCGGCTCGTTCTATTGATGTAGCAAGGGAAAATGCAAAATCTATAGGTATGATAGATCAAGCACATTTTATCTGCAAGGATGTGTTTCGTTTCCTGAACCGATTCTCTGATTCAACCATTAATAAATTCGATCTTATTTTCGCCGCTCCACCCTACCGTATCGCTGAACCGGATAAGCTTCTTAAATCAATTGCCGTTGCAAATATCATTGAATCTGAAGGAGTTATCTGCCTCGAATATTCCAGGCATACACCATTCCCATCTTCGCAAAAGTTTCATCTTGAAAAAAGGAAGGTTTATGGTGAAACTGTAGTTGATATGTGGGAAATAGGGAAATAAGTGGACAGTATACCTACTTTTCTAAGGTCTATTGTTATATTAAAGAGTATTTATAAAAACAGGTATACTGTCCACTTATTTCCCTCACAAATCCCATTCATCACTTGACACACCTGTAAAAAAGGATTACAATTAATAGGTTGTACTTATCTATAAAATATATCAATCAAGATAGCAGTAATGGGAAATAACGGTCCGGTTAAAGATGAAGCTCTTGTTATCAGATCTATTCGACATGGAGAGACCTCTCGGATTGTGACCCTGTTTACCGGGAATTACGGTAAGATTGCAGTTATCGCTAAAGGCGCTCGACGGTCAAAATCAGGCGGAGCTGGCGGCAGCCTGGAAACTGCCAACCTCATCGAAGCTATGATTTATATAAAAGCCACCCGATCAGTGCAAACTCTGGGGCAGGTTTCTGTTATTAATACTTATAATCATATTAGACAGGATTTGGTCCTGTCCGGATACTCGACCGCGATGTTGGAACTTATCAATCTTGCATTCATTGATGCGGAACCCAACCGGGAAGCATTCGATTCAGCAGTATCATTTCTTGATCAACTTGAACATAAAGATGGAAATTATCGACTGGTCCTCTGGAAATTTCAGTTGACTTTGTTAAAAGCAATAGGTTTTGCCCTTGATCCCTACGCTTGCTCGGTATGTGGTAATGCGAAAGCTAATATTAGCATCAGGAATAGGTTTCAATTGGAAACGGGAGCCGTCTGCTGTACAAACTGCCAGCCTCAAGGAAGCTCAAATGTATCGATTTCGGGGGAAAGTGTCAGGATATTACGTCAGCTTACTGATTGTGAAGATCGAACGCTTTCACGTTTGAAACCCAGTCGAAACGCTCTCCGAGAGATTTCCGATCTACTTGAAAGATATTTAAGACATCATTATCCCAACATCAACAAGATGCCGGCGATGAGGATGCTTGATAGGTTTGAGAATCTATGAAACTGGCGAGAAAACCGATGTTACAACAGAATAAACGCGGGTGGCGCGGGCTACTTGTTGCCCGTGTCTCTTTATCTTACGATGTAGAGATGCAGTAAGGAAACACGGGCAACAAGTAGCCCGTGCCACCCTCCGGATCTATAATAAAATAATCAGGAGCAATCTATGAAAAAATTTTATATACTTCTATTCACTTTATTTATCCTTCTTAATATTTCAAATGTCTACAGTGATACCGAGGTCAGCGGTGTCGTCAGGGGTGTATGGAACGAAGAAGGTAGTCCGTATATAATTGAAAATCAAGTGCATATACGCGAAAGGGACTCACTTCGAATTGAACCGGGAGTTGAGGTTCGGTCCGGCAATTATCCTTTTCTAATCTACGGAATTCTGACTGCAAACGGTGAAGAAGGGGATTCTATTCGCTTCCGTCCAGTTGGGCAAGATGGCTGGCAGGGACTGCGTTTTCTCAATACAAGAGGTCAATGCCAGTTGGATTATTGCGTTATAACCAATGGTAGCACAATAGGTGAACAAGGTGGTCTTGATTCACTTTCAGGCGGTGGAAATGTCTTTATCTACCGCAGCGATGTTACAATTAACCATTCGCGCATTTCTTACGGAACAGCGAGTGGCTTAGGTGGTGGGATTGCTGCCTATTATTCTGAGCCTACCATTGATGAATGCCTGATTAATGAAAATGTTTCAAATGAAAACGGAGGCGGCATCGGTCTGGCTTTCCAATCATCCGGTATTATCAGTAATTGCAGGATATTCAATAACTCTGTAAATATCGCTGGAGGCGGGATATTTTTCTGGGGACAGTCAGAAACAACCATCGAAGGGTGTCACATTCACCACAACAGCGCTCGTTCCACAGGCGGCGGTATATCTCTAATGAATGCGTCCTGCCCACATATACACCATTCACTCTTTACTCAAAACACCGCTGAAGCAGGCGGTGCTGGCTATGTCCGAAACGAAAACACCAGCCCTCTGATCGAGTGGTGTGAATTCGACCAGAACTCTGCCAATATCGGCGTCAGGGTCGGCGGGGCTTTCTATATAAGGGATTTGGCTTCCCCGGAACTGCGATATAACCGTATCAACCGCAACAACGCCGACTATGGAGGCGCAATATATATAAAAGAACCACCTCATTGCAACATCCATCACAATCTCTTCTTTCGAAATGGCGCCACATCAGGCGGCGGCGCATTCGCAACGTCAACTGATTTGCAGGACACACCGTTCAGACTTACCAACTGTACGTTCTATGACAATCGCGACATCGGTTTTGGAGCGGAAGCCAACACGGGTTACGTTCGTGAAGGCGCCAGTGTGATAATCAATAGTTCCATCTTATGGGGTGAAGAACCTCATTTCGCTGTTGGTGGTGAGTTGCAGGTAATTAATTCCAATGTCCGCTATGGTTTTGAGGGCGACGGTAATTCAGATGAATATCCCAACTTCCTCGATAATGACTCAACCTGGTTTATGCTAAGTGGTTATTCCCCCTGCATAGACAACGGCGATCCTAATCTTCCCGAGGATCCAGATTCAACACGCAACGATAGAGGTTGGCTGCATTTCCCGCAGAACGCTCAATATGGGATATTAACCGACACGCTGGAAACAGCATTATGGGTAGATCAGAATGAGTATCTGCAATTCAGATACCGCAATGAAACCGGTGTGCCAATTTATATAACTCCGATGGATAGGTGGCAGCCAGGTGAACCAACTCTATTGGAAAATGTCTCCGATCTTACCGAAGACTACGACATTTATGGTGTTGTCTGGACTGGAAATGGTTTTTATCTATCCGGATCCAATAACGGTGAAGACCCTAATATGATATATCATCTCGACAGTTCGTTAAGTTACATAGATAATTTTGCTCAACCCGGAAATCCAGGTGGTAATGGATTTGCCGATCTGGCTTATGGGGGAAACGACATCCTTTATGGTGGTTATACTAACTATATATATGAGTTTACGACTGACGGAGAATTCGGTGATCGCTATAGCGGTCCTGATGCCGTCCGCAACTACCAAGCACTCGGCGCTGATTATCACAATCCGCACGGGTTCTTCGATTTCTACATCTCCGGTGCAGAGGGCATCATTATCAGAACCGATGCTGAGATGTGGGAACGAGCCAGACTCGAAGTGGGTAAAATCATCTATGCCCTCGGTGTCAAATGGAATACGCGTTCATTATACATTATAACCAGTCCGGAAGAAAATATTTATCTACTTTCACTGGTTATACCGGATGACGAATTGATTATCCCACTCTATTGTCTGGATCCACCTGATACAAACTACACTATGGGCGGGATAGAGATAACTCAGGATTGGGAAACCGGTCGCGGCAACCTGACTGGTATCTGGCGTGGTGAAGGTGAAGCGCCTGAGATGCTGTTTATGTATGACCTTTACACCGCATGGCTTGACATCCGACCGGAGCAAAGGATAGTCTTACCTGATGAAGAAGTTTCTTGGGACATAGGGTTTATGGGCAATCAACTTGATCCGGGAAGGTATGAAACATCATTTGATCTGACTGTAAACGGGCTTGGTGGGGAGTTTGAGGGTTATGCAAGAATTGAAACGATGAGTAGTGTTAGCAATAATGCTTATATAGCACCGGTAACCTGTCGATTAAATTCAATCTATCCGAATCCGTTTAACAGCATTGCCGGTTTCACTTATTATCTTTCTCAACCATCGCATTACAAACTTTCAATGACTGATCTGAAAGGACGATTGATTTTAATAGTGGCGTCGGGATTGGGTCAAGCGGGATTACATCGAGGGATTGTTGATGCGAAAATGCTTCCATCAGGAACATATTACTTGAAGCTAACTACATCGGGGATGGTAGATACTAAGTCTATTACGATAATCAAGTAGATGCGACTCCTGTTGCATGGCGTTTCATTCACAACAGATTGAATAGATAGTTCGGAGTTCAACCTTCAGGTTGTTTTCCTTTCCATAACAAATGGAGTAAACTTTAACTCAAAACAACCTGAAGGTTGAACTCTAAACAAAATATCTGCGTAATCTGCGGATAAAAAAACAAGGAGAATAAGAAATGAACATCTATTACAAACCTTTCTTAAGAGCTATCCTTATAGTTGGTTTCCTTTGTTATTCACCCGCTAATGCTGAAATCACAGTTAATCCAATTGGCTTCGCGGTGTCGGTCGAGGAAGATCGGGAAACTGAGGTTGAGCTTGTGCTTGAGAATAGTGCCGACGATGAGGTTCTTTACCAAATGAGATACCGATGGCTTTACGATAACGGAGAAGAACGCTTCATGCCTCGGCGAGATGAACCAGGTGAAATATTACAAAGAATCAGGGTTCCATATACTCACACAATTGGTCTTGCGTTAGACACTGAAAATGAGTGGATGTGGTCACTTGAATGGAGCCAGCGCCGTTTATATGCAATTGATCTTGAAGAATATGAGGTTCAGGTTAATGTAGCAACGAACTTGGGCTTGGTCGGTATGTTCTATTTGGATGGTGTGCTTTACGCAGGCGGGTACGCCGCAAATGGGCTCATTTACAGGTACGATACAGATGGTCGTCTTATAAATACCTGGCGTTTGCCGATCGACCTTCATTATAACCAAATCGCAGGCAATGACGAGTACATCTTTACTGTTGCGTACCAAGTTCAAGGTGGACATGGCGATGTTCACGTCTGGGATATGGAAAACCTGGATGAGATTGCCGTCATTGATTGCAGCGAAGGTATTGGAGATGAAGCCTATGGAATGGAATGGGTATCCGACCATCAATTTGGACAACTCTGGTTAACCAACCGAGACCATTTTTTCCAATACTATATTGATGAAGATTGGAATGCCGAGTTAATTCAGTCGTTTGAAACCGTCAACAGCGGACACACTGGAATAGCTCACGACGGTGAGAATCTATGGCGTGGAACCTATAGCAATGATGACAATGATGTATATATAATTGACGATGGTATAAGAGAATGCTCCATGCTGTCATTTGATCCGGAAGATGGCATCGTTCCGGGAAATGAGTCGGAAATAATAACTATTACCGCTAATCCGGTAGGTTACGAAGCAGGTGTTTACAATATAATAATTACTGTCACACTTCCGGAGCCTGAGGAGGAACGCGATGATCCGGAACAGCCGCTAATCGAAATATCAGCAATTATTACGGTAGATGAACCTACCTACAGCATTTCCGGTAGAGTGATAGATGCAGCAACTGAAGAAGTAATTGAAGAAACAGTCATTGAGATGGATGGATATTTAATTAGACGTTTCCTTGATGAAGACGGTATCTATATATTCGAGAACTTACCTCAAGGTGAGTACGAACTAAGCTTCTCCGCACCCGATTATCTGCCCACAACCGAAGCCGTCGACCTCGGAGAAGATGACGTCGAATTGAACGTCGAAATGCTTTACGCTGAATTCCTTTCTGACGAAGACCAGTTCTTTATGGCGCTCGAACCGGATATGGAACATACATTCGAGTTCGAAGTTTCCAACGGTGGCAATGGTCCGTTGACTTATCTCGTCGAAAGACGACTCGCTAATGAGGACGCTAACGCCGATCCATGGGAACTGCGCAATATCTACAATGCTGAAGAAACCGTTGAGGATAACCAATTGAACGGCGTGGTCATCATTGACGGCTTGTTCTATATTTCCGGTGGGAACAATCGCAATGCCGTCAATAAAATTCACGTCCTGAATCAAGAGGGTGACCTTATTCGCGATTTCAATCAGTTCCACGAGTCCGATTACGGAATGCGTGACCTTTGCTGGGACGGCGAATTGATCTGGGGTGCTGACGAGCAGGTACTTTACGGCTTTGACACCGAAGGTGAACTGGTTCGCGAAATTAACGGTGAAGCGGATTCATACCGCTCGCTGACTTATAATCCGGAAAACGATCTTTTCATTTCAGCTAACATCACTTCCGATATTTACATCACCAATCTTGAGGGTAATCTGGTACGCACGATTGACCGACCCGGTGATCTTCGTTCTTACGGGCTTGCATACTGGTCAGAAGACCCCGATGGTTACAATCTGTACACCTTCTCCCGCGGTGATGGAGATACTATCCTGGTCAATAAGGTCAATCTTGAGAATGGTGACCTGGCATTCGTGAACGGGCTTGACCTTGGCGGTCGCCCAGGTGGGATTGATATTACTAATCAACTTGACGTTTACAGTTGGGTGTTTGTGGGTATGGTTCAATCTCCTGACCGAATAGGAGTCTGGCAGCTTGCTGCCCGTCGCGACTGGTTCCTTATCGAACCGGAAGCAGGTGAGATAGCCGCTGATGAGAGCAATGAGTTTATACTTACATTTGACGCAACTGGTCTACCGGTTGACAACAGCTTTGAAGGTGAATTGGTATTCAATCACGACGGCATCGGTGGTCAGACGGTTATTCCGGTAAGGTTGGATGTAGTAGAGGGTCGGGTTCCGACCTTTCGTGAACTCGATCTGAATATCGGCTGGAATATGGTTTCAGTCAATGTCCAACCGGATGAAGAGGATATTGAGGTTTTACTGGCTGATTTGGTTGAGGCTGGTCTGGTCATAATGATGAAAGACGGCGCAGGACATTTCTATCGTCCAGACTATGATTTCAACAATATCCCCGGCTGGTTCGTGGATCAAGGTTACCAGATCAAGATGCGGGATGTCGGGGAGTTGTGTCTCGAAGGCGTTTCGGTTTTGCGCGACGATCCGATTCAGCTTGACGAGGGCTGGAATCTTGCGTCTTACTATCCCAGTTTCCCGATAGAAGCAACGCTTGCACTGTCCAATATAGAGGAGCATTTGATTATTGCCAAGGACGGTTTCGGCAACTTCTACATTCCGGAGTGGGAATTCAGCAATATTGGAAATATGCGTGCTGGACAGGGGTATTATTTGAACGTAGATGCGGAAGTTGAGTTGCGGTATACATTTGAGCGGGAAGAAGGATTACGTAACGATGCTGTTAAGCGTCAAGCATCTGTTTACGCCAAGCCGGGTCAGTTGTCGGTTCATTCGGTGACCGGTTCGAATATGAGCTTATTGGTATTAGCAGATTCTGAAATGAGTAGTGAAATTGGTGTCTATTCAAATGGTGAATTGATTGGTTCTGGTGTGCTTCAGGATGGATTATGCGGTATTGCCGTCTGGGGTGACGATCTGTCAACGGATGCAAAGGATGGAGCTGTAGAAGGTGATTTGCTTGAAGTTAAGTTGCTTAATGACGGTGTTTTACGTTCAGTTGGTTACACAGTGTTATCAGGCGAGAATATATATAGTCGAGATGGATTATCGGTAATCCAGTTGACAGGGTCTATTGAAACACCGTATGATTATGAAATAACATCCACTTATCCGAATCCGTTTAATTCGCAGATGCAGGTCAGTTATAGCTTACCGGAAGCTGGAAATGTAAAATTGAGCGTTTATGATCTGACGGGACGTTCGGTTATGGAGTTGTTTAATGGACATCATCAAGCAGGTATGCACACAACATTATTAGATGGTTCAAATCTGGCAAGTGGGATTTATCTAATTCGATTTGAAACATCAGGATTTATTTCGCAAGTGAAGGTTGCTCTAGTTAGATAGGATGAAGTGTGAAAATGATGAGATCCGATTTATTGCTGATAACGGTCTGAAGCCATTAGCTAAGATGCTCAGGATGTTGGGCGTGGATTGCTGGTATGATGGCGGAACATCACTGCCGGATATCATTAGAATAGCTGCGCTGGAAGATCGAATTCTCTTATCCTTGAAACCCATTGCAGAGACGCGGAGGGTTGTGGTGTTGACGTTAGATAGTAACAATCCTGCTGATCAATTACGTCAAGTATCGGAAGCTTATTCGCTGAATGGACATATTTCTCTATTCTCTCGTTGTCTCGTATGCAATGTTCGTATCGAAGAAGTTAATGATACTGTTCATAAACCAGACATCCCTGATTCTGTTAGAGAACGCGGGTTGACAGTTCTGCGATGCCCGGTATGTAAACGTCCATATTGGGAAGGAAGTCATCTGGACAAAACGAGAAAACAGTTAGCGGAAGCAGGGATTGTAATCTAACAGAAAATCATTGGGTAGAATAGATATTCTTGTCTGTCAACCTATGTTTTCCTGTTTGGAACTCAAGTCTGTTAAGAAATTTGAGGAATACACGCTGAAGCGTGAACTCTAAACTTGTTAATCGGTTATGCCTTTAGCTCAGCAATGTATAAAATTAATAACACCGGAGTAGCGAAGCTTGCTGCGCGTCCACTTAATAATACCGGAGTAGAAAAGCTTTCTGCGTTCTCGTACGGTGGCGCAT
>JAVCDD010000179.1 GCA_030765125.1 Candidatus Hatepunaea meridiana | reverse complement strand
CTTTTTTGTCATTCCCGCGAAGGCGGGAATCCAGATAACTTATTGTTTCTCCTGGATTCCCGCCTTCGCGGGAATGACAAAAAAGGGTTAATATCCAGAAAAACGGTGGTTTTCGGTCAGACACTAATTAGAGTATATATAATAAATACAAAAATAGATAGTATCAATCGCAGTAATTTCTATGTAAAGCAAAATAATAAAAATCTGTTAAATCTGTGTAATCTGCGGTTAAACTTTCATCTTGCCTGCATAGGTCCAGCTGTGCCGACGCCCCTTGCATCGCTTGCACCGTAGAAATCACCAGTATCTGCTTTGAACAGCACACCTTGGCTGAGCGACCAGTGATTGTTGCTATGCACCTTCCAACCCCGCTTCCGAAGTTCTTCAGCGACTTCCGGTGGTATTTCTTTCTCGATGTAGAGCTTGTCCGGTTTCCATTGCGTATGGATCCGCGGAGCGTCAATTGCTGACTGGATGTTTATTCCAAAGTCAATCACATTAATGATAATTTGGGCGACAGAGGTGATAATCCTTGGTCCACCGACGCTGCCGATGCACATATATGGTTTATCGTCTTTGAAAACCAACGTCGGCGACATACTGGAAAGTGGTCTTTTGCCAGGGGCAACAGCGTTTACATTGTTTCCGATCAAATCCCATTTATTGGGTTCACCAGGGGATTTTGCGAAGTCGTCCATTGTGCTGTTCAGAAATATACCCATTTCAGGGACGTAGACCAGCGATCCGAATGACGTGTTGACCGATGTGGTTATAGCGCACATATTCCCTTCGCTGTCAATCACAGATAAATGACTTGTATTGCCTTCGGATTCAATCGTCCAGGGATCGCCGGATTCTTTCACTGGATTACGGTAGTGACGATTGATGTTTTTACGGAGTTTATCTGCATATTTGGTTGAAATAAGTCCTTCGACAGGAATCGGTGTAAAATCAGGATCGCCCAACCATTTGGATCTGTCAGCGAATGCCGCTTCAAAGGCTGAGGCAATCAGGTGATAAGATTCAGCTTCCCCCTGTTCGAGGTAATCCATCGGGAAACCTTCAAGGATATTCAGTATTTCTGCCAGACAAACACCGCCGGAGGAGGGGGGAGGCATTGAGTAAATCGTATATCCGCGATAGTCAAAGCGAATAGGGTCGCGCTGGATCACCTTATAATTTGCCAGGTCTTCTGTTGAAAGTATACCACCTTTGTCCCGGCAGGCAGCTACGATCTGCTTTGCTAACTTGCCGTGATAAAACGACTTTCCGTTATCACTTGAAATAGAGGTTAAAGTCCTGGCGAGTTGCGGTTGTTTTAGAAGTTCACCTCGTTTGAGAGGCTGCCCCTTGTTAAAGAACACCTTCTGAGCCGTTTTATACTCAGCAAGCTGATCCTGATAAGATTTGATTCGCGATGCCATTATACGATCAATAGTAAAACCTTCTTCAGCCAGTTTTAATGCAGGCGCAATAACTTCCGCTAACGATAGTTTACCATATTTTTTAACCAGTTCGACTCGACCAGCTACACTTCCCGGAACGCCAACTGCCCAGCCCCCACGATAGGATTTCTTTTCGTAAGACTTGTTTGTTTGCGGATTGATATACATATCAGGTGTTGCCGCCGCGGGAGCGCATTCTCGGGCGTCAATTGCGATTGTTTCATCGGTATCCGACATATACAGAACGGCAAATTCACCACCACCAAGACCGCTGTGATATTGTTCGACGACCGATAGTGCAAAAGCAGCGGCAACGGCAGCATCGATAGCATTTCCCCCGGCAGTCAGAATTTCAACCGCTGCATCGGTAGCAGTAGAATGTGGCGTAGCTGCCATACCGTTTTGCGACCAGACGGGAGCACGATAGGCAGCGGTAGTTGTTGAACCGGTGAAGAGAAAAAAGATGAAAATGAAGTATTTATGGTATTGAGAGATGTTTTTCATTGGTTATTAATCCGGTTTTTCAATTTTAATTAATCTAAAAGTACTCCAGGTCGCACAAGCTTAGCACCTTTGAAGATCAACTCGAAGTAATAGGTACCTGTAGGTAGATTTCTACCATTGTTGTCTATACCATACCAAACACGATGATGATTTCCAGGATGCAGGTTCGTCAGTTGCTCTGTAAAAACCTGTCTACCGATGGTGTCATAAATTCTAATTTTCAGATCACCCAGTGATGGCATTGTAAATAAAAGGTTTGTCGTTGAATTGAAAGGGTTGGGATAGGATTGTAAAAAAGTAAAATTCTGAAGAATAGGTGCTTCTTGCCGATCCGGTACAGAGACGGGGTCTTCTCCGGTTTTTACCACCCAGAGGTCGTTTCCTGAAAGTTCATGAGTTAATACAATATATCCATCATCTTTAGTTCTGATGATTTTGGAAGTCATCAATTCCGCATATGGTGCGCCGCCTTCTTTAATATCCCACAATGGTTCGCCGCGATCATTAACATGTAAAATATACAAACATCCAAACGGTTGTGGAATTCGAGGTCGCGTAAATCCTGATCCACCAGATATTACATATCCACCATCAGGTGTTTGAATTATGTTGTGTAAGATATCAAATGTACCTCCTTCATCTAATAAACTATTCCATTCTTGATCACCATCCTCATTAGTTTTAATTATATAATGATCATTCATTCTTCGATGTATTGAAGAACCAACCATAGCAAACCCGCCGTCTGTGGTTTCGATAAAGTCGTAACAGAAATCATGATCTTCATAGCCAAATTGATTTGACCATAAAGGCCATCCTTCTTCCGGTTCAATTTTCAGGAGCTGCACATCTCTACCGCCCTCAGGTTCACCATTTCGATCAACCGGTTGCATACTGCCGAGAACGACGAAATTTCCATCGGAAGTTGATATTAGCTTCTGGAAATAATCGTCTAATTCATTTCCGTGAATTTCAGACCATAACTCTTCACCATCTGCATTAATTCCAATCGTGAGGATATCCCAGTTCTCATCTTCACTATGTATATTACCTGCCAGAATGAAACATCCATCTTCCATTAATTCAATCTGAATAAGGTGTTCTGAGTTATTTCCACCGTAGTATTCAGACCAATCTTCATTACCCTCAGCATCAATCTTGATTACATAAAAATCGTCGGGTTCATTATTTTCGTCAAGGTTGTTTCCTGCCAGGAGATAACCTCCATCTTCTGTAAGGATCGCATCGTGTAGTATCTCAACCTGCTCGGTTCCGTAAGTATTTGACCATAGTTCTTCTCCAATTGCGTCTATGGCAACTACATAGAAATCAGCATCACCCTCGCCAAAGGATTCCGAATGACCAAAGATTACCCAGCCATCTTGAACAGGAATGATTTTATTAGCCCGGTCTGACTCTTCACCTCCGTATGTACATGTCCATAATGTATCACCGTTCCGATCAATGTTCAAAACCCAGATATCACTACTTCCGGCTCCATACGAGGATGTATTAGCCAAAATCAGATAAGTTACGTTATCTGTTTGCAGGATATCAATTTGACGTTCACTGTTATTTCCACCATACTCGTTCGACCAGAGAATGTTTGGTTGAGCATAAATAAATCCACTTGAAATTGTAAGGATCAAGAGAATTACAATAATTTTCTGAAAAACCTTTTTCATTTATTATCTCCTTAAATAGGTTTGTTTTCACAGACGGATAAGATTGTCTGTCGAATTCTCTGACTCGCTGTCAGGGCGCCGTCCCTGACAGCTATACTTTTGACTATGCTGTCAACCGCGGTGGGTTGACAGTTAGTATATTTGTACGGTGGGTTGATATTGGGTTTGGATTTAGTTTACCTTACCAACAAACCACTACTTACCAAAGCCTGATTAGCTGTTTGTAGTTGAAAAATGTATATACCCGCTGGCGCATTAAGAGCATTCCAATCGGTTGAATGATTGCCTACATTCTGTATACCCTCGAAGATTGTCGCCACTGATCGTCCAGTTAGATCGAACACCTGAAGCAAGATCACACCCGGTTTTGAAATACCATATTTGATGGTTGTCGTTGAGTTAAAGGGATTGGGGAAGCTTGGTGAAAGATAGAACGTGGTCGGTGTGTTGGATACTCCCGGTGTGCTTTGTTCTTGAGGATAGTTTAGAACGACATCCTCGCTGACTTTAATCTGATAGCCTTTGCCTGGACGCCACGGTTCCATATTTGAGATGCCGGAATCCGGTTTCATATAGCCTCCATCTCCATCATAAGCGTAGATGACGTATTCGATGATGAGGGATAATACATAGAAATCCGGTGCGCTGGCGTCAAGCTCGTAATTAGGATAATAGGCTATCATATTCCATCCCGATTCTAAAGGTATATCAGTATCGGCAGGTATCGGTTCACCTTCCCAGGTAGCCGTTATATCCTCGTCAACATGTACTTGATATGCCTTTGTCAAATCCCAGTAAGCAATACCGCACCAACCCCATGATGGTTTGTAAAAACTCCCCATATCATCTTTTACATTTATAACGTGTGGAGAAAGCTGTTCAAACATCAACTCCATACCAGGTCCGCGATCTTCTCCCTCTGCATACATATCTTGTGTTGGTGTGATATTGATCGAGATAAGATTCTGTCCTTCGTTGAAGTGAACGTTGAGTTCCCTTGCAACTGGGATTGTTGTCTGCAACAGTAGTAGTAAAGTGATTACCAAAACGATTCGCATTGTGAAATCCTCCTTTGATTGTTTCACCGCAGAGATCGCAGAGGGCACAGAGCAACGTAATCTCAGTGTTCTCTGCGCTCTCTGCGGTGAAAAATTTTATTCATACCTAATCGCCTCCACCGGATCCAGCGAACCGGCTCGATGCGCGGGATAAACGGTGGCAAGTAGTGTTAAGATCATTGATACGACAGCTATTATAATAAAATCAGTAATTTGCATCCGAACCGGGAAATAACTTAACAGGTAAACGTCCCCAGGGAGTGTGATGAACTTATACGTCTGCTGAGCCCAACTGAACGCCCAGCCCAGTATCAACCCGAAGACCGTTCCGACGCCCCCGACAATCAAGCCCTCATAAAGAAAAATGCGCGTAATGTCTTCGCGTGTAGCGCCGATAGCTCTCAAGATGCCGATCTCGCGCTTCTTTTCCAACACCATCATAATCTGGCTGGATATAATGTTGAACGCAGCTACCAATATAATGAGCGAGAGAAGTATTAAATATAACCATTTTTCCAGCTTCATCCAATGAAAAAGTGTCCTGTGCATCTCATACCAGGTGCGGGCGTAATACGGGTAACCAAATTCGTCTTCAATTTTCACCTTGATACGGTCGGCTTTATTCATATCGTCCAGTTTTAATTCAATTCCGGTTACAGCATCCTTAAGCTCGAATAAGTCTTGAGCGGCTTCAATCGAGATAAAACTGAAGGCGTCGTCATATTCATAAATACCCGTTTCAAACACTCCGGATACGGCAAAGCGGGTGAGTTTGGGCACCGTTAGCATTCCCGCCATACCTGAAGGACTGACAGCAATCAGGCAATCTCCAACTGTAACCCCCATCCGAAAAGCGAGCTGGCGACCGATGACGATACCGGGGAGGGGTTTTTGAGTGGTTTTCTTTTTAGAATTGAAAGTTGTTTTTTCTTCAAAGAGATTGCTCAACGAATCTGTAAAAGCAAGCTTTTTAGGATATACTGCTTTTAATGATAAAGATCCTGCTATAATCTTTTCAGGCAGTTCTCCGACTTGCCCGACGCTGTTTTCATCAATGCCTTTAATAATTGAGCCCTCGATGGATCTACGGCGGCGCAGCATACCTTTACCTTGGATATAAGGGGAGGCACCAGTGACGTTGGGGAGAGCTTTCAACCGTTCCTCAACAGAAGTCCAATCGCGCATCGGTTCTTCATGGAACAGCGTAACTTTGAGGTGAGCGTCCTGACCGACTATACGTTCGCGCACTTCCGTTTCAAAGCCGTTCATAACGGACATTACGATGACCAGTGCAGCCACGCCGATCAACACGCCGCCTGCGGAGATGTAAGTGATGAGCGAAATAAAACCGGTTCGCTGCTTGGAGCGCAGGTAGCGGTCAGCTATGAATAGTTCGTATCTCATTATTGAATTATGTTACGTGTAGGAGGCAATTTATTGAGCCCCTTCGCATTACAGCGATTGGGTGGCACGGGCTACTTGTTGCCCGTGTTTCGTTGCTTGCTATTTAGATAGGCTGTAATGAAACACGGGCAACAAGTAGCCCGTGCCACCCAAATGGGGATATTCCCCTATTTACTTTTCTCTTAAAGTAGGGAAGAGGATAACATCCCGAATTGAGTCGCATCCGGTCAGCAGCATAACCAGCCTGTCAATGCCCATTCCGAGTCCTGCTGTGGGTGGCATACCGATTTCAAGCGCCTGGAGAAAATCCTCATCAACGGGTGAAGCTTCATCATCGCCGGCAGCGCGCAGTTTTGCTTGTTCTTCCAGACGCCGCCGTTGCTCCAGAGGATCGTTGAGTTCGCTGAATGAATTGGCAATCTCGTGTCCGCCGATGAATAGCTCGAACCGTTCGACCAGGGCGGGATTATCACGATGAGGCTTAGCTAATGGAGACAGTTCAACGGGATAGTCAATTACGAATGTAGGTTGGATTAGTTCCGGCTCGACCTTTTCTGAAAAGAGCACGTCTATCAGCTTGCCTGTTCCCCATTTAGGATCAACCTCTATTCCCAATGTTTTAATCTCTTCCGAGAGTTCGTCTCGATCTCGATTTATAATTTCTACACCGGTTTTTTCGCGGATCAGGTCAGTCATTTTCAAACGAGGGTAGGGGGGAGTCAGGTCAATATCTTTACCATCCCATACCAATTTATTAGAATCAAGCACATTTGCAGCTAACCTTTCCAGTAGATACTCCATAAGATTCATACAGAACGTATAGTCTTCGTAGGCAGCATAGCATTCAAGCATAGTAAATTCCGGTGAGTGCATACGGTCAATGCCCTCATTGCGGAAGTCCTTAGCCATTTCGTATACACGGTTGAACCCACCGGCGATCAATCGTTTTAGATATAGTTCATCGGCAATGCGCAGATATAGATCACGTTTCAGGGAATGATGATGAGTTGTAAACGGTCGCGCTGAGGCGCCGCCGTATAAGGGCTGGAGGATAGGAGTTACAACCTCAGTAAAGCCCTTGTCGTTGTCGAAGAAATTCCTGATTTCACGGATGATCTTGTTGCGTGTGACGAATACAGACCGAGAATCACTGTTAACGATAAGATCAATCGTTCGTTGACGATACCGCTCTTCCTTATCCGCCCATTTGTTCCAGACCTGACCTTCCTTTTCTTTAACCGATGGGAGAGGACGCAGGTTCTTGGTGAGTAAAGCTAATGTATCTGCCTGGAGTGTTTTTTCACCTGTCCTGGTTATAAACAATGTACCTTTCAGACCGATAATATCACCGATGTCCAGAAGTTTAGCTAATTTCCATAATTTGTCGCCAAGGACATCGCGTTTGAAATATATCTGTATTGTTGCATCTTCGTCCTGAATGTGTGCAAATGCGGCTTTGCCCATCAAGCGCAATGAAATAATTCTTCCAGCTATGCTAATCGAAATCTCAGCAACCAGGAGTTTTTCAAACTTTTCTTTTACTTCTTCAACGGTATGCGAACGGTCATAAGAGTAAGGGAAAGGATTTATTCCTAACTCTTTGATCTTTTCCAACTTGATTCGCCTCGCCTGCATAACGTGGTCGAGGTCTTCGGTGATGTGAGAACTGTTGTTGTTCATATTGTTATTGTTTTAATCGGTTATGCCTTTAGCTCAGCAATGTATAAACTTAATAACACTGGAGTAGCGAAGCTTGCTGCGCGTCCACTTAATAATACCGGAGTAGCGCAGCTTGCTGCGTTCTTGCACGGTGGCGCATGCGTGTCTGCTTGCGAGCGCGCAGCAAGCTGCGCTACTCCGGCTGAGCTAAAGGCATAACCGATTGTTTTATATCTAAAAGTTGCAAGTAAAACTATCCCGTTTTGCGAGCGAAGCGAAGCAATCTCTTAGGTTACAGATACTTACAAGATTGCTTCGCTTCGTTCGCAAAACGGATAGCTCTTTCTCTTACGGTACAAAACCGTCCTTATTCAGACGCACCATTCGAACACGTCGTCCGGGTGCAAAATCAGGCAGCGTATCGCCATTTAAAATCAAGCGAATACCGGGTGCATTGCCGAGTGACAGCTTAATTATCCCGTCTAAATCCTTATTGACAAGATTCCTGGGCCAGAGCGTTCGCTCATAAAGTGTGCTATCCTGCTGGGATATTTTAACATAGCAGGTGTCGACTGCATAAACAGTAAGTTCGTAATTTTCCGTTTGGCGTGATGGTTTGACAGGAATAACCACTTTTGGTTTTATTTCAGTAGTTGCCGTATCAGCCAGAGACTCACTGACCGGTTCGGTTGAGATTTCCAATTTTTCATCGAGAACCTTTACAGATAGATGCTTAGATGATCGCTCTGTACCGGATAGATAAAAGACTCCCCAGACAATTACTATAATGGATAACGCACTATAGAATAGAATAGACTTATGTTGTTCTAACCAGGCAACGAAGCCTTCCGTTCTATAATCAAATTCTTTTTCAGCACCTTGGAGAGGTAATGGAGTCGCTGAAGTGGGTGATATATGTTTAAACAATTCATCGAGTCGGGTCTGAAAATCCTTTGACTCCATTCCAACTGCTTCTGCAATTGATTGAATAAAAGCCTTTATGTATGTTGGAGGCAGGAAAGACCAATTACCACTTTCAATGTGTTTAATACTCTGCTTGCTAATTTTGGTAATCTTGGTAACCTGATCGAGGGTCAATTCCCTGAATTCCCTAACTGAACGAAGCTCTTCACCGATTTTGCGCCTAACTTCGACTTTACCAATTTCGGGATGGGATGAGTCTGGTGAATTTTGCATAATTATGATTTCTTATGAAATTGTGGAATACAATTTTCTACCGCGAGGAACATAAAGAAGAAAAATAGCTTTAGGCTTTTAGTTTAAGAGATAAACGATAATCCCTAAAGCCAAAAGCCAAGAGCCAAGAGCCATTCTTCTTCTTGAGCCCTTCGTGGTGAATATATTAAACGTGGATTTCTTTCATAAACTTTTCGATTTCCGGCAGACCTCCCTGCATAATGAGGTATCCGTCAATAGTTTCCCGCTCTGTGATTTCACCGGCAAATGGCGTCAGCATCATTTCTGCAACCTTTTCACGATCATGCGTATGACCTAATACCCAGCCTAACTTCACATAAGCCACTTCTGGCAGCATATTAGCGCCTGGGACAACACCCAATTCCATTATATCGCGTCCCGTATCGTAAACGTACATCTGAACGAAGCCCCACAACGTCTCAACGGTCATATAGATATGAACACCGCTATTGGTTGCGCGTTGAAGCGATTTATATAATGGTTTATTTACATGCCCAAGACCTGTACCGGCAATGATTATTCCCTTGTACCCATTATCAACCAGAGAGTCAATAATGTCCGGTTTCATATTCGGGTAATAGTATACAATAGAAACTCTATCATCAAAAACAGTGTCCAGTTCGAGTGTTCTCTCAGGATTCCGCTTTTTATAATCATTCTTCATCAGGTTGATCTTTCCGTTTGATACGCGTGCGATAGGCGTATCTCCGATGGTGCGAAACGTAGAGCGGTAACTCGAATGCATCTTTCGTACGCGTGTACCTCTGTGAAGAAGATCATAATCATCTGATGTAGGTCCGAACATACAGACCATCACTTCAGCGATGTCAGAGTATGCTGCTGTCCAGGTTGCATTTATCAGGTTAAGGGCGGCATCTGAAGACGGACGGTCAGATGAGCGTTGTGAGCCGACCATAACTATTGGAACCGGGGTATGCTTGACCATAAATGACAGCGCCGCGGCGGTATAGTGCATCGTGTCGGTTCCATGACCAATCACTATGCCGTCAGCGCCTTTATCTACTTCGCGTTTAATAGCATTAGCCGTTCCAAGCCAGTGTTCAGGTGTAATATTTTCGCTGAAAACGCCATACAACTTATGGGTTTTAAGGTTGCAAATATCGGCAAGTTCGGGAACCGCGCCGTATAGTTCTCCAGGTGAAAAAGCTGGAATGACAGCGCCGGTTCGATAATCCAGTCTACTGGCTATTGTGCCTCCTGTTCCAAGTAGAACTACGTTGGGTTTAACAGGATCGAAGGGGAATTCTTTTTCAGGTATCTTATAGTGAGCTTCCTTGGATCCACGTTCTTCGATTGTTTTAATAGTACCAATTTCGATGCCGATATTATAGCCGGTTACTAATTTCAGTACAATATGACGGTCATCAGCCGTTTCAATGCGGGGCAGGATAATCCCCTCGAATTCACCGTCAGTAGTTGTAATTTTCACATCACTCCAGACTCCGACGTTGAAGTCTTTAAATACTGATAGAGAAGCGCCTTTATATCCTTTGTTTGATTTGATATTCATTTCTATTAAAGTGAGCGTTCAGAGTGCACTCTGAACTTTGTTTACATATTTTGTTGAGTAAATCCGCAATATAGCGTTTTTCTATAATGTAGCGGACAAAAATGTCCACCCTCCCTATGATTATAGACCAATTAGTGCAATCATTATAAGGAATTAACTTAATTAAAGCAAGACTCTTGAAATAGAGTGCATTAGTTTGATTAATGTTTTGCATAAGTATCACTAATAAAGTTGATTTTAAGCGTGAAATTGATTAAGATAATAAGGTTAATTGATTATGCCTTTAGCTCAACAATATAAACACGATAAAAAACACTATGTCGCTAATATGCAAACCTGTTTCATATAGTGCGAATTATTCCAACATATTTGATGAAAGAGCCGATTTACTGATACCGGAGTAGCTAAGCTTGCTTCGCGTTACTACACATAAGCAAGCTTATGCACTCCGGATGAACTGAAGGCATAACCGGATAAGGTTATTGTTTAGAGTTCAAGCTTCAGCTTGCAGATAGGGTGTTTGCAAACAAGCAAAAATGGGTATTACATTGGATTTCATAACAAAATTAAGAACTGCTATAGACGGTGAAATAGGGCTCTGTATTGGGCTTGACCCTGTCTTGGATAAATTACCTGAACATATCAGAAGCGCTGATCAACCGCTTCTGGCGTTCAATCGTGAAATTATAGAGAGCACACACGACATTGCCGCCGCTTACAAACCGAATCTGGCGTTTTACGAAGCGTTAGGCGCGGAAGGTCTAAGTCAGCTTGAGGAAACTATCCGTATCATTCCTGATAAGTGTATTATTATATGCGATGCAAAGCGTGGTGATATTGGCAATACAGCAAAAGCTTACGCTGCATCGTTGTTCGACAGATTAGATTGCGATGCCGCAACGGTCAATCCTTATCTGGGCGGAGATGCGCTCGAACCTTTTCTGGAACGCGGAGACAAAGGAGCATATGTTCTCGCGGTAACGTCTAACCCAGGCGGGGCGGATTTACAGGAACTTATCTGTAATGGTGAACCACTGTATAAGCACGTGATAAAACTGGTTGTCAAATTGAATAAGCTGCATAACGCTGGATTAGTAGTCGGAGCTACAAAACCGGGCATCTGGGCGGATCTACTTGAACTTTCAGATGGCTTACCGTTGCTTGTACCGGGTATAGGTGCACAAGGCGGTGATCTGAACGCACTGAAAACTGCACTACGTAGAAATCCTGCTCCTGTATTAGTAAACGCTTCACGCAGTATTATTTATGCTTCATCAGGTGTGGATTTTAGCAAGGTGGCTCGGGAAGCTGCGATGAATCTGAATGAGCAGCTTAATTAAACGGGGATGACAAAATAGGAAGTGTTTCAACAGAATCATTCCTGTCTGCAATACCAAGTAAGTTATTATTATTAAAGGGTAATAATTGAACAATCTAATTCATAAAACAGCCATAATTGATCCGTCTGCTAAAATAGGCAATAACGTCGAAATATGTCCATACAGCATCATTGAGGCTAATACCGAGATCGGTGACGGCTGTCGGATTGCTTATCATGCATTGATCGCCAAGGGAACTAAATTAGGTCCAAAATGTCAGGTATTCACTAGTGCTGTGGTAGGAACAATTCCTCAAGACTTGAAATTTCAAGATGAGGAATCATATTTATATGTTGGTGAGGGTACTATTATTCGTGAGTTTGCCACTTTGAATCGAGGTACTGAGGAGGGTGGTTCAATCACGCAAGTCGGCAATAATTGCCTGTTAATGGCGTATTCACACGTTGCTCACGATTGCAAACTTGGAAACAACGTCATTCTTGCCAATGGCGTCAATATGGCGGGACACGTGACAATTGAGGACAATGTTGGCATTAGCGGATTGTGTGTAATTCATCAGTTTACGAGGATTGGTCGGTTCGCCTATATAGGAGGAGGATCGCGAGTGCCTCAAGATGTTCCACCTTTTATCCTGACAACGGGTGAACCGCTTAAATACTTAGGACTTAATGTAGTAGGCTTAAAACGAAAGGGGTTCAAACTATCACAGCTTTCAACCATCAAGGCTGCTTATCAATTCATTTACCGTTCAAATCTTAACCTTACACAAGCAGTTGATGCAATAAAATCGGAACTTGAGCAGACTGAAGAAATTAAAGAGATACTTGACTTTATTGATAAATCTGATCGAGGTCTAATCGGACGTTGAGTGGATTACTTAGAACCAGACTGCTAACAGATATTCAAGGGCTTCCAGGATTCTTTAATATGGCTGCTGATGATCTGTTAGCAAAGGCACTTACTGAAAGCGATTATGATGCAATAGTTCGGTTTTACAGATGGGATCCACCGGCGGTATCGCTTGGCTGCCACCAGAAACCGGATGCTGTAAATATTAAGGCTTGCCGTGAACTCGGATGGGATGTTGTATATCGTTCAACTGGCGGTCGAGCGTTATTACATTTTGATGATTTAAGCTATGCTGTGATTATTCAAGCAAAGACCGGTTCATTTACTGAATTGCATAAATTATATGATAATATAGCTTTAGCAATTACTCGAACGCTGAAGCAGTTGGAATTGGATGCGGAAATTACAAGACCGAGCGTTGAAAATGATGGCACTAAACCCCGTTTACGAGCCGGATTGTGCTTGGATTCGCGTGTTAGAGGGGAAGTAACCATAAACGGCAGAAAAATAGCTGCTGCTGCGCAACATATATACAAAGACAGCATATTGCAGCACGGTTCAATTATGTTAGCTGGTGATCCAAGTGATATAGTAAAGGTTTCATCAGTTGATGAGAGCAAACGAGATGTTCTGATGGATAAGCTCAGATCGAAGGCTTGTGCATTGGAAGAGCTCTTGAATTACAGGATTGATATTAAAGTATTGGTTGATATGTTTAAGGTTAATTTTTCTGATACTAAGGGATTAAATTTGATTGAAGATGATTGGACGGAAGATGAGATTGAGAGGATATATTCTAAACGTGGTGATTTTGAGATTTTTTAATAGATACAGTCTGCTTCAGTATCTGTTTAATCTGCTTAATCTGCTGTGAATCCTGTATGTGGCTAATACTATTCACAACAGATTAAACGGATTAAACAGATTGAGCAGATGGAATAACAGAATGCGATCTAATGTACCAGAGTGTGTAAGCTTGCTTGCGCATGCTGAAGCAAGCTTCAGTACTCAAGTTCATAAAGTAGGATTTAACTTGTCGAATAAATCATCCAAACGAATAGCCATTTTTGGCGCCACCGGTTCAATCGGACGACAGACGCTGGAAGTGTTGGAGAAGATTGGTGGATTTGATGTTGCTGTCCTTTCTGCCGGTTCGAGAATAAACGAATTGATAGAATTGGCTGTTAGATGGAAACCAGGAAGAGTAACCCTCGCGGATAAGAGATATTACAGTCAATTAAAGAATGCACTTTTCGGTTTGAGAATTAATGTTGATGCTGGAAAGGATGCTGCTGCTAAAGCTGCTGCTGAAGTGGATTATGATATTGCTTTAAATGGTCTGGTTGGAGTTGCCGGATTGCTGCCAAGTTACCATTCGCTAAGTCGTGGTATTGATCTTGCGCTGGCTAATAAGGAGTCACTTGTCCTTGCCGGTGAAATCTTGAACCGTATTGCTGAACAAACAGGGGCGCAAATCCTGCCTGTTGATTCCGAACATAGCGCTATCTGGCAATGCCTGCGAGGTGAGGATATTAAAGATGTTGAGCGGCTTATCATTACTGCGTCAGGTGGTCCGTTTCGTGAATGGTCGGCTGAACAAATAGAAGTGGCAACACCTGAAGAAGCGCTAAAGCATCCAACATGGAAGATGGGCGCTAAGATAACTATTGATTCAGCTACACTTATGAACAAAGGGCTCGAAGTAATAGAAGCATATCACCTGTTTGGGATTCCATCAGAGAAGATTGAAGCGCGCATACATCCGGTTTCCATTGTTCATTCGATGGTTGAGTTTGTTGACGGTTCTTTCAAGGCGCAGCTTGGCACACCGGATATGAAGCATCCCATTTCGTATGCGCTCAACTACCCGGAAAGATGTCCATTCAAACCAAAGAAAGATGATCCTATTGATTGGCCCGCACTTGAATTCTTTGAAGTTGACAAAGCAAAATATCCTTGTTTTGACCTTGCATATAAAGTCCTCAAAAAAGGTGGAACGGCTGCTGCGGTCTTGAATGGAGCAGATGAGGCTGCAGTTGAACGGTTTCTATCGGGTGGGATCAAATTTGGTGAAATATTCTCAGTTATTAACAAAACTTTAAACAGGCATGTTAATTGTAATGCAGATAGTATTGAAGATGTGATAATGGCTGATAGCTGGGCACGGGAGTTTGTTAAAGGGTTGAAAATGTAGGAATTTTTCTACCACAGAGATCGCAGAGGGCACAGAGAAAAACTCTGTGTTCTCTGCGCGCTCTGCGGTGAGGTTTTAATCGGAACAAATAAACAATTAATGAGTATTATTATAATACGTAAATTATCGGAATTTATATGACAACAATCATATCATTCATAATCGTAATCGGGATAATAGTATTTGTCCATGAACTTGGACACTTTCTTGCCGCCAAGCTTTCAGGTGTGCGGGTTGAGACGTTCTCTCTCGGTTTTCCTCCCAAGATGATCAGTAAGAAAATCGGTGAAACGGAATATCAACTGGCGTGGATACCGATAGGTGGATTCGTGAAAATGACGGGAATGCTGGATGAGTCTTTTGATGATGACTATGATCCTAAAGATCCAAAGGGATTTATATCGCAACCGTTGATCAATAAGTTGTTTATACTTGTTGCCGGTGTGTTGATGAATTTTCTGTTGGGTTATTTTATATATACGGGAATAACTTGGAATCAAGGTGTTGGGAAGCTGTCCGGTACTACGGTAACAATGGTGAATTCGGATTATCCGGCAGCTGATGCGGGATTGCAGATAGGCGACAGGATTGTGGAAATCAATGGTGAAACAGTAACTGAGTGGATTAAATTGACTGAGATTATCCGTGAGCGTTCGGGTGTACCGACAATGGTTAGATGGGAGCGTGGTGATAGTTTAATGAGCAATGAGATCATCCCCAAACCGACGCCAGATTTTAACCTTAGTACAATGGAAACCGATACGGTAGGCAAGATTGGCATTGTGGGTTCTATGGTTATGGAACCGGTTGGATTATTCGGAGCGCTTAAATATGGCGGTATTGAGGTATGTTGGATACTGAAATTATGCGGCAAGTCAATAATTGCACTCACAACCGGCAAAGCGAAGATTAGTGATCTTGCTGGACCGATAGGCATCGTCAAGATGTCTGGAGACGTGGCAAGATCAGGTTTTATAAGTTTCTTGAGTTTCATTGCCTTTCTAAGTATTAACATCGGTTTTTTAAACATTCTCCCGATACCAATGTTAGATGGGGGACATGTGGTTTTTACGTTGATTGAAGCGGCAATAAGGCGTCCGATACCGGAGAAGCTTAAGATGAATTTGATGAAAGCAGGGTTTGCGGCTTTGATATTGTTAATTACAGTGGTTTCGTATTTCGATATTGTCAGGCTTTTTAAGGGGTAAAAGTTCAGAGTTCATCACGAAACTTCTGAATGTTTTCTCCCGAAGTCCTTACAGAATTCACAGCAGATTAAACGGATTAAGCAGAGATTAAAAGCAGAATGTTAAAACTGCTTTGTAAGTGTGAAGGCTGCGTAGGAAATAAGGGGACAGTATACCTATTTTATAAATACTCTTTGAAATAACGACAGTCCATAGAAAAAATAGGTATACTGTCCCCTTATTTCCGTTGAAGGGTTGCAGTTTGATTAGGTGGGTTTCACCCACCGCTATTCACATTTATTCCCTTCGGGAATGCTTAAAGAACTTGTATTTTGAGATGGAATCAAATGAAAACGAAAATTCTGTTATGTGTTCTTTGTTTGTTACTACTTGCTGTTCATGTGAGTGCTGCTAATGCTGAGTTGGTTTATTCAGCTTATAAAGGCTGGGCTCTTTTTCATCCTAACTGTTATAACAGCAACGGTTTTCGTGTTGGTAAAACGACCAGCTTCGGCATCGGCAAGATGATCTTTCAGAAGACTTCGTTATCGCTCGATGTATGCTGGAGTCGGTATCCATACATAGATCCGAAATATCCATTCGCACCGTGTATGATAAGAAACTCTTCCACCGGAGATGACTCGCATCAAATTGGATTTGATTTGAATTTTCGATACGTTCCGGAAAGATTGACAGGACCTAAATTTCCGAGAATGATCGCAAAATGCGGGATTGGAACGGCTTTTTATTATAAAGGCGAAGTTCAACACACGTGGAATAATGTCAACTATATCCCCGAAGGTGAGTGGGAACCTGTAGGAAGATGGGAGACGGAAATAGATGAGGCAGAATGGAAACCGCTTGTTTTAACGGCAAACGCCGGTTTAGGTTTGCAATGGCGTTTATGGCAGCATCTGTATTTTTTCAATGAAACAACGCTGCATTTCCGGCTTACTGAACTGAATCTGGATGATTATAATCAGCAATTACTGGATATGACTTTTGTGTTTGGGGTGAGTTTTTATTAATATGAAAAATATTGTTAAATTGCTAAATTGTTAAATTGTTAAACAGCACAACAGCAATTTAACAATTTAGCAATTTAGCAATTTAGCAATTTAGCAATTTAGCAATTTAACAATTTAGCAATTTAACATTTAACAATGAAACAATTCATTTATAAATCAATAATTATTACTTTATCATCATTTCTTATCTTAGTTTTCCTTAGCATTCCCGTTATCGCACAAAACGATTCACTATCCAAAGAGAAGGCTCTGGATCATTTTCTAACGGGGTCAGTTGCGGAGGAGGCGGGAGATCTTCTTCAGGCGGCGGTTGAATATCAGTTGGCGTTGTTGTTTGATGCGAATTCTACTACGATATATATCTCATTAGCTAAGGTATATATGCAATTGAGGCAGCCGGAAGCAGCGCTGAAAATACTGGAACAAGGTCGCAAGGTAAATGCACAGGACGATGAATTGCTGAAAATGCTTGCTGCAAACTATCTAATGGTTGGGAGACGTAGCGAGGCGGCTGAATGTTACTTTGAAATAGCTAAATTAAGACAATTGGAAAGATTGGAATTGTTGAGATTAGCGGCGATCCTGCCAAGTATCAATCGAAATGATGAGGCTTTGCAAGCATATCAAGAATATATAGCTCGATTCGGCGCGGATATTGAAATATATCAGGAAATCGGGCTTATTCACTTGTCGCGAAATGATGCTGCCGCAGCAGAGACAACTTTTCAGCGTATCGTTGAATTGGATACTTCGCAGCATAAGGTTTTCTTTATGCTCGGTAGGTTTGCGGTAAATAAGGATGATTGGTTGGTTGCAGAAAGGTATTTCAAGAAAGCGATTGAATTGGATAGCATGGATGTCAGGTATTGGATTAACCTTATATTAGTTTTGGATGAGCAGGATAAAAACGAAGAGGAATTGATTGTTATAGACGCAGCGATCAATCGGTTCCCGGACATAGCCTTACTTTATGATCTACGTTGTGATGCATTCCAGCATCAGGGCAATTTTGTGGAAGCCCTTGATGCGATTAAGAAATCCATTAGCCTTGATAGCACACGCTTTTCACCATATTTAGCGAGAGGTTATATCCATCATCGGTTGACTCAGTGGGATGAGGGAGCAGATGCTTATGAGAGGGCTCTTGAAATAAGACCGGATTATCCTGTTGCGCTTAATAATTACGCATATATGTTATCCGAGCAGAATCATCGGTTGGAGGATGCGATGAATATGGTAGATCGTGCGATAGAACAAAGTCCTGATAATCCATCTTATGTCGATACTAAAGCCTGGATCCTATACCGACAAGGGCAACCTAAGGAAGCGTTGAAATTAGTAAAAAAAGCAATGAAAGATTCGGATGACAGCGCTGAATTGCAGGAACATATTGGATTTATCTATCAGGCGTTAGGAAAGAACAACAAGGCAAAGAAAGCCTGGCAAAAGGCGTTGGAATTAGAACCTGATAATGAGAAATATATGCGGTTGGTACGATAAATAGTGCGAAAGTGCGAAATTGTGAAAGTGCGAAAGTGCGAGAGTGTTTGGGTAGGACGGACATTCTTGTCTGTCACCCCCTTGTCAACTTAGGGAGCATTGACAGACAGGAATGTCTATCCTACCCATTAGACATTGACAGACATGAATGTCTGTCCTACCCATTAGACATTGACAGACATGAATGTCTGTCCTACCCATAAATAAAGCGAACAAGAGTGTCCGTAACTGAATTACTCTATGATACAAAATGTCATTAAAATATTTACCATAACAGCTATTCTATTATCAGGTTGTTCACGACATCCTCGATTTGAAACATTTACTGCCGGATCACCAGAGGAAGCGTTTAAGGAAATCTTCAGTCAAGGTGAGAGTATCGAATACTTCTCTGCGCAGCCTGAGTTTCGCTTGTCCGGGGCGTTTGGCAAGTTTAGTTTTAAGGGTGATATTACCTATAATGATGATTATGGCTGGAATATTCAACTAATCGGTCCTTTAAGGATGAAATTGGTTGATATTAAAACGCAGGGAAATCACTTTAAGATTGATATTCCACATAAAGGGGAAACAATTGAAATTGAATTAGACCAGCCCATTGAAATCCCTGGATTTGATATTGATCTTCCAAATTCCGAATTTTTAGCAAACCTGCTTTTTCCAATAGTTACAATAAACAAACCGAATAGTTGGAAGGTAGCTCATTATAAAATAGGACAGCCTGGGGTTTTAGCATTAACCAGTACAGATAACGGCAATTCAGATAGTCTTGTGTTTAAACTTGATTACTCACCACTTCGAATATTCAAGCAGGAGATGTGGCAGGATAACAAGATAGTTTTTACGCGCGATTTCAAGTATAGTTCTGATATGAGTTATCTGCCCGATAGAACGGTAATTAAAGCAAATGACTTAAAGTTGGACATCAAGTACGAATCAGTAGATTTAAAATTTAGATCAACCTTTGATAAAGATATGCGAGAGTCGCTTTGAAAGAAAAAACCGACATTATCCTATCGGTTGTAATACCGTTTTACAACGAAGAAGGATCGCTTGAGGAGTTGTACCAACGGTTATTAAAGGTCGTTGATAAGGACTTGATGCCTTATGAGTTTATCTTTGTTGACGATGGTTCGACCGATAAATCTAACCAGGTAATGTGTACATTGCGCGAATCGGATTCGCGTATAAGGTTAATCACGTTTCGTCGCAATCAAGGTAAATCAGCAGCGTTGTCGGTTGGATTTCAAGCGGCGCGTGGGAAGTATGTGGTTACTATGGATGCGGATCTACAGGATGATCCGTTTGAGATTCCTAACCTGATTGGTGAATTGAATAAAGGATTCGATCTTGTTTCCGGTTGGAAGAAGAAACGGAATGATCCGTTGACCAAGACAATTCCTTCCAAGTTGTTTAACAAAGTTACTTCAGTTCTTTCAGGCATTCGTATTCACGATTTCAACTGCGGGCTTAAGATATATCGTAACGAGGTAGTCAAGGAAATCCAGATGTACGGTGAGCGGCATCGGTTTGTGCCGGTTCTTGCTTATATGCAGGGGTTTCGCGTCGGCGAACTGCCGGTGAAACACCATCCGCGTTTGCACGGAAAAACTAAGTTCGGCTCATATCGCTTCATTGCTGGTTTCCTGGATCTTGTAACACTTCTTTTCCGTATGAAGTTTCTCACAAAACCGATGCATCTGTTTGGCAGTCTTGGTCTTCTCAGTTTGCTTGGTGGCTTGATGATATTAGTTTATCTCACTATTGGTTGGTTTCATGGACAATGGATCGGCAACCGTCCTTTGCTGCATATCGGTGTGCTCGGCGTTGTAACGGGTGTGCAACTGTTTACGTTGGGATTGCTTAGTGAGATGATCGTTGAGAAAAGCTCCAGAACGCAACTTCCTTTACGCGAAGATTCAGACTTAATGTTGTGATGTTGTAATGTTGTGATGTTGTAATTTCAACATCACAACATTACAACATCACAACATTATAACAATACAACAATTTAGTAATAATGAAACTCGCTTTCATAGCGCCCGGCCATCCTTACCGAGGAGGAATATCTCATTTTGCAACCCGGTTAGCGAGGCAACTCAACGAAACCAACGAATGCCTCTATATCAATTTTTCCCGTCTCTATCCAGATTTTCTTTTCCCTGGAAAAACCCAATATGACACCAGTGCCTCAGCACACAGTTTCCCATCTGAACGAATAATAGATTCCATTTCGCCTCTAAGCTGGAGACGTGCCGGCAAAATAATACAAAAATGGGAAGTTGATGCGGTTATCTTTCACTGGTGGCATCCTTTTTTTGCTCCAGCATACCGAGGTGTATTGTCCGTCCTTGGAAAAGATGTTGTTCGCATTTGTATATGTCATAACGTGGCGCCACACGAAAAGGGTGGACTCTGGAAGAAAGCGGCTAAGTATGGGCTTGGTAAAATGGATGGTTTAGTAGTCCACGCTCGACAGGAGACGACAGAACTGGATAGTCTGATACCAAACTGCCAAAGGATTACGCTCTTTCATCCGATATATGACATTTTCCCGAATGAAGATATCCCCAAGGATGAAGCCCGAAGCAAACTCGGATTGAAAGATGATGACTGGGTTGTTCTGTATTTTGGTTTAATCAGACCTTATAAGGGAGTTGAGGTTCTACTGAAAGCCGCATCAATGTTGAAGGATATACCTAAACTGAAATTGCTCGTTGTTGGTGAAATATATTCCAATCGTGAAGAGATTCATAATCTGGTCAATGCGTTACCGGATGGAATGATCAGATTGGTGGATGAGTATGTGCCCAACGAGGAGGTATCCAATTGGTTTAGAGCAGCGGATATTGTTGCCTTGCCTTATCTTTCAGCGACGCAGAGTGGGATTGTACCGATTGCATACTGTTGCGACAGACCTGTGATTGTTACGCGAGTAGGGGGGCTTCCAGATGTTGTTGAGGATGAGATAAGCGGTTATCTGATCGAGCCTGACAATCCTGAAGAACTGGCTCGAGCTATCCGCTCGTATTTCATTGAGCACAATAATCCTGATATGAGTAAGGGAATTGATATTATGCGGAGGCGGTTGAGTTGGGAGAAGTATGCAGGGGAGCTTATGGAATTTATTGACATTATTAAAGGTAGTTAGTTTAGAGTTCGCGCTTCAGCGTGATTGAATCGCAAGGATCTGCAAGCTGAAGCTTGAACTCTGAACTTGTTTTTAAGGATATGATTGAACAAAAATAACCCACAAATAGCAATAGTAATCGTCAACTGGAACAGGCGAGAACTGTTGTTGGAGGCGGTTGCGTCGTGTTTTGCTTCTGATTATGCTGCCAGCCGCGGCGGGCTGGCAGCCGATAGGGCTGTTGCTGTCAGCCGCGGCGGGCTGGCAGCCGATAGGGCTGTTGCTGTCAACCCGCCGCGGTTGACAGTCATCGTCGTTGACAACGGTTCAAAAGACGGCTCAATTGAAGCTGTTCGAGATGTATTCTCTGATGTGATATTGATCGAAAATGAGCATAATCTCGGCTTTGCAAAAGGTTCAAATCAAGGGCTTGATGAAGCTGTCAAGATTGGAGCTGATTATATCCTGTTTCTTAATAATGATGCAGCTTTAGATACGGCTGCTGTTATTAAAATGGTTGTATTGTTCGAGGAAAACCCACAGATAGGAGCAGTGGCTCCATTTATATTCTATTTTGATAAAAAAGACGTTATATGGTATGGCGGTGGTATCATTGCATTTTGGCGAGGACGTATTGCGCACCGTTTTATCCGACGAAGATTTATCGCCGAAGAACATATCCATTCACAGACAGATTACATTACAGGCTGTGCGTTTATGGGGCGAACTGAAGCTATTAAAACATTGTGTGGTTTTGATACATCGCTTGGGCTTTATTCGGAGGATGTTGATCTTAGTTTGAAGCTTCGAAGAGCAGGTTGGGAATTGTGGGTGACACCCGAAGCAAAGGCTTATCATCGAGTATCAGCTTCTGCCGGTGGAGAGTTATCACAGTTCAAAGCCTTTCACCGTGGGCGGAGCAATGCAATGCTCGTCAGACGCTGGGCGAAGTTGTGGGAGTTGCCGACGTTGGTTTTAGGTGGGTTGTTTGGTGGAATTATAATATCTTTGAAGCTTATGCTTAAAGGGAAAGCCGGAACTGTGATTGCGTTATGGCAGGGGATTTTCAATGGATTGTTGGGAAGAAGAATTTCTAAACTATATGAATTGTCTTGAACATCCCGAAACTTCTGGATGAACTCTAAGCTATGAAGACAAGCTGAAGCTTGAACTCTAAACAAAAAAAATCTGTTTAATCTGCGGTTTAAAATGGAGGAATCTTGCCTGAATTGCCTGAAGTTGAGATGATCTGCCGGATGTTAAGGGAGCGGATACTTAATCAAAAAGTGATTTCGGTAAATGTATTGCTGCCGAGAATAATTCGTGAAGGCGATCTCAATACCATTGTCGGTAGCGTGTTCACTCGTGTTTATCGTCAGGGGAAGTTCATCTGTTTCGATCTTGATAATGAGCTTAAGATGTATGCTCACCTTCGTATGACAGGCACTTTTCTATGGCAGGATGACTTACCGAAGAAACCGTCTCACGTCAGGGTTGAAATCGAATTTGAGAAAGGAACTTTGCTCTACCGGGATATTCGGACGTTAGGTGGGATATGGATTGCTGAAAACGGAAAGCCTCCCTGGAAGAAAATGGGTGTTGATCCTTTTGATGATGAATTCACTTCGGAAAGACTGTCCGAAATGTTCGATAAGCGGAAAATTGCCGTCAAACAAGCTTTATTGGATCAGTCGTTGATTGCGGGATTGGGGAATATCTATTCTTCTGAAGCTCTCTTCAAGGCTAATATACATCCGGGCAGAACTGCTGGAAGTCTTGATATCAACGAAATAACCAGGTTGCGAGATGCAATAAAAGAGATTCTAACAGCAGCTATCGAAGCAAAGGGAACCACATTTCGCGACTTTCAATTATCTGATGGCAAGGAAGGCGGTTTTCAGGATTTCTTGAGTGTTTATCGCAAGGAAGGACTGTTGTGTTCGCGATGTGGAACACAGATTGAACGGATTGTTCAAGCGCAACGCAGCACTTATTTTTGTCCGAAGTGTCAAGGGTAACCAAGACAAGCTAAAGCTTGGACTCTGAACTAAGAAGACAAGCTAAAGCTTGGACTCTGAACTAAGAAGACAAGCTAAAGCTTGGACTCTGAACTAAGAAGACAAGCTAAAGCTTGGACTCTGAACTAAGAAGACAAGCTAAAGCTTGGACTCT
>JAVCDD010000287.1 GCA_030765125.1 Candidatus Hatepunaea meridiana | reverse complement strand
CTTTTTTGTCATTCCCGCGAAGGCGGGAATCCAGATAACTTATTGTTTCTCCTGGATTCCCGCCTTCGCGGGAATGACAAAAAGGGGTTAATATCCAGTAAAATGATGGTTTTCGGTCAGACACTAATTATCCCCGGATTACGCAGATTACGCAGATTTTTATATTGAGTAGACACCGTCCCCCGTAGAAATTACAACATCACATCATTACAAAATTCAACATTAGTTCGATAATGACGTAAATGTAAAAACCTTACCAATCTGTTTCAGCTCATCCTGTCTATTAGTAAGTTTTGCTTTGGTATTTTCCAGGAACTGCACCATTCGCCTGTTGTAATACCTTTCGCCACAATGAATGCAAACTGGAACTTTTATTGGAACATAAACAATATCGGTGCCAATAGTTATCTCTTCGTTTACAGCTTTAATCTCGATTTCTTCACTATGACAGATTACACATTTCATTGTTTCATTCTCCTTTTGTATTCCATCCAAAGTTTAGGATTCGGTTGGTAGACTGTTATTACAATAGTCAAATTTTCCTCATCATCATAGGCACTCACAATATGCAAAGGGCGGTTTGTGGCTGTCCTGCCGAATATCAATACGCTTGGATATGGTTTGTCTTGAGGGTATTCCTTAATGATTTCACCGTTACAAATGGCTTCGTAAACCTCTTGATCAAATATTTCTCCAAATTCTTCGTTCTTAATTTCGAAACGAGAGTGCTGAGTATAAAACAGCGAATCCGTTTCGAAACATTTTTGTATTTTATTTATCAAGTTAATACCTATAAAATATAATACTTGGCACCATTGAATTCAATAAATAAAGCGCCTTTTCAGCGCAATCACAACATTACAACATTTCAACACTACGTCAATTCAAACATCCGTCTAATAGACCGTTCAGCGCCGGTGCGTACGTCCTCCGGCAGTGTAATTTCCGGTTGCAGTGTTTCCAATGACGTAATGATATTATCCAGCGTTATCATCTTCATATATCGGCAGATTTTACAGGCGCGATAGAATTTCTTACCGGGAACTTGTATCTTCAGCAGATCTGATAATCCACACTCGGTTACGGCGAGAAAGCGTTCTGCATTGCTTTTCATTGCATACTTGATTATTCCGGAGGTCGACAACGCTTTATCGGCTAACTTGATAACGTCGTCGCGGCATTCCGGATGCACCAATACCTTTATGTCAGGATAGATTTCCTTGATATGCAAGATTGATTCCGGCTCAATCTCGTGATGGACGTAACAGCTTCCCTCCCAGGGAATGATTGTTTTGTCAGGGATTTGCTTAGCTGCATAAGCAGCCATATTCTTGTCCGGTATGTACAGTATCGTTTTATTAGGCATAGCCTGGATGACGTCAACCGCATTAGCAGAAGTGCAGCAGGCATCGGATAGCGCTTTAACGGCAGCGGTGGTGTTCACATAGCTGACGACACCCAGATCGGGGTATTTGTTGCGCAACTCCTCAATACGCGCTCGGACGTCCTCAGCTTCGGCGGTATCGGCTAAAGAACAACCGGCTTGGATGTTAGGGAGGATGACCTTCTTGGAAGGACTGACAATCTTCGCAGTCTCAGCCATAAAGTGCACGCCGCAGAAGATAATGACTTCTGCCTTCTCAACTTTGCCAGCCAATAATGAAAGCTCCAATGAATCACCGGTGAAATCTGCAACCTCAAATATTTCAGGTCGCTGGTAATTGTGAGCTAATAATACTGCATTTCGTTCAGCTTTAAGTTCGGTTATTCTATCAAGTTTTTGACCGATCTCTTCACAAAGTTCAAATGTGTAGAAACCCGGATCGGCGAGGATTAGTTTTTTATGTAATTGTTCAGGGTTGAACATTGTTTTTTCCTGATTAACTTTTTATCATAACAATGTAAATAATGATAATTGTTTAACAAAATGTAATTCATAAGTTTTTATATGTGAAAAGAATAACTTTATTTCACCGCAGAGACCGCAGAGAAAACAGAGAATAAGCCTCTGTGATCTCTGCGATCTCTGCGGTGAAAAACTATTTCCGCGTTAAATGATCTATCATAAGTATTATTACTGAAGTCGCAAGTCCTGGGAATATGGGTTGTACATTGAAAGGGAAACTTAATCCATCGCAATTTGCCTGTAGAATAAAAAACGTCCCAACTATGATTGGAGTAACAATCAGGTTAGTTAGTGCATAGTTAGATCGGAACTTGAATTTTGAGTTAAAGCTTAAACCCAGTGGCAGCAACAGTGCGGGCGTTCCCAGTGATCCCAGACTATGCCAGATGTCAACCACCGACTTGCTCATTAAAGCGATAGCAATTGCCAGTATGCCGGAAGCAGCCAAACCCCATTGACTGATGCCAACCTCACTAAACCTGTTGCGTATGGAACGTATCTTCCACAAGACATCTCTGCCAAGTGTCGATGCCGCAAGGAAACTGTAGCTGTCAACCGTGGATTGAATAGTCGTAATCAGCCCGACCAGGAAAATACCCTTTAATCCCGGAGGCAGGATACGATCAGCCAGTAAGGGAAATGCTTCTATGGCGTTGATGCCCTCACCCAGTATCGCTCGGCTGTAAATCCCAACCGTAGTCGTCATAGCGTCGAATATAAACCAGAACAGGATAGAGATAAGCAGACCACGCTGAGCTATTTTGGGTGTTCGGGCAGCATAACATCGCTGGTAAAAAGCCGGTTCGACGAGGGCTGATAGTGCAATGAAATACCAACTGAAGATGTATCCGGCAGTCTTGCCTCCTCGCCAGTTAAAATGTCCTGCCGGAACACGGTCTTGCAGGAAGGATAGCCCGCCGTAATCACTTATAAGGATAATTACCATTACGCCAAACGCGATGTACATCAGACCGAATTGCACCCAATCCGTTTTAACTACCGCTTTGAATCCACCCATAAGCACATAAATCGTTGATACGATTGTGGCTATTATAACACCCATTGCAAGCGACCAACCGAAGAGCAACTTCAGCAGTACACCTAACATCAGAACATAAACAGCGGGAACCGTCATAACAAACACATAGAGAGCGCCTGTAACGGCGACCTTGCCATTATAAGCCTGACTGAGCTGATCCGGAATGCTAAGCAGCCTTGATGATCGCGCCTTCTTTGCTATCAGTATTGCAAACAGAAACGCTGCCAGATAGTAGGGAACACCGAACACCAGCCAGTTAGCGAGCCCATGCTTATAGCTGTATTCTCCGACTCCAAGTATCCCGCCGTACCAGGTACAAACAGTGGTAGCAACAAAAGCCGGAAGCGTCAACCGGCGACTGTCTAAAATATATGCTTCAGCGTTAGGCGCAACCTTACGGCTGATCTTAAGCGTAATCGTCAACAGGAAGACGAGATAACCCGCGAGTATTATCCAGTCATAAGGAGTTAATGACATATTATTTGCCAAATAATTACACTTGGTAGAGTAGATATTCTTGATTAATGTATTAAAACCCCAATCCGTGTTGTCAGGTGCCCTCACCTAACACTGTAACATCTGAATAATTAGTGGATTGGCTGTCAGATGAGGGCACCTGACAGCATGCTTTTTAGTGTTTTTACACGTCAATCAAGAATGTCCGCCCTCCCCGGTGAGCGTTACCTTAACAAAGCAGAGTTAATTAAATTTATTGAATAATCGTTTATAGTTGCTTATTATGTTATCAGTTATTATCTTATAAGGTTATAATGTAACTCTCAATTCGATAGATGACAAGTTCTATCAATATGATAAGGATTTTGCTGTAAATGACAGACAGTTCAAATTCGAGTAATTCATTCAGAATTATAATCAAGCGCAGTCGAGCTAAGATCAGATCGGTATTAGGTTCAAAAAGTTCCAATGGTCAGGTAACAGTTACTCCGGCTAACTGGTTTACCTTATTTCGTTTGGTAATTGTGCCTTTTTTCTGGTATTGCTTCTTCAGCGGATCTCTGACGCTTCAGATACTGGCTACCTTTCTCTTTATTGCAGGCGCCATATCCGATTTAATAGATGGGAAGTTGGCGCGTCGGCGTGGCGAGGTAACTCCCTTCGGTAATTTTATGGATCCGCTGGCTGATAAATTGTTAATATTATCAGCGTTTTGGGCGTTGCTAATTAGAGAAAATTTTTCGGATTTGTTCACCTTGGCATTGGTATGGATAGCGCTTATTACCTTACGAGAAGTCGGGTTGACATTGTTAAGAATTTGGGCAATCAGCGGTGGCTCTTCAGTAGTAACGAGCGCTTGGGGTAAATGGAAGACAGGCATTCAAATAGCCACAATAATCTTTACACTTCTTGCGTTGAATTTACGTGATATTTTAATTTATAACGAAATCGCATCTTTGCTGTTTAAAGGTTATCATTTCTTTATATTAATCAATTTCCTGTTGTTCCTTTGTGCAGTATCATCTCTTGTATCGGGTGGACTTTACTTGAAGAGCGTTAGAATCCGCGTGGATAGATCCGATTGAGGTCTGAAGGTCTGATCCAGAGGGCGCTGGTACAGATTGCCACTGTCGGTCCCATTGGCAGGATGCCTATAGCGCCGGGAACCTGGGGAAGCGCTTTTGCCGTTCTAATCTGGTGGTATTTCCTGTCACAGTTACCTCCCCTGGTTTTCTGGCTGATCCTGATTGTTTTATCATTGATTTTTACCTATGTTTCAAACTGTGCAGAAAAGACACTTGGAAAGGATGCACATCCCATCATCGTTGACGAACTCATCGGTCAATGGATTGCCCTTGCATTTTGCTCAAAAACGATATTAATGGTTGTAATAGCATTTTTTCTTTTTCGCTTGTTTGATATATGGAAACCTTTTCCAATTTATATATCTCAAAAATTGAAGGGTGGCTGGGGGATAATGATAGATGATGTTCTTGCGGGAGGTTATGCTATTGTTGTTATAGCTGTTATCAGACGATTATGGCTCGACTGACAGATAAGTTCCGCGTTGGAAATACGGGGACAGTATACCTTCTTTTATATAATCTGTCCTACCCGTTTAAATAGGTATACTGTCCCCGTATTTCCTATGCAAACTTCGCATTTAATAAGGTAGTTAATTATGAAAATAGAACTTATTACAATCGGCGATGAAATCCTGTTAGGGCACACGCAGGATACAAACTCTAACTGGATAGCCTCGCAGCTTTCTGAATATGGTTTTCACTTACGTTGGGTGTCAATTGTGGGGGATAATCCCAGCGATATGAAGCATCAATTACGGCGAGCTTGGGATAGGGCAGACGTAATCCTGGTTACCGGAGGACTCGGTCCAACGCACGATGATATCACTCGACCGGTTATAGCTAAGTTCTTCAATGATGATCTTGTCCTAAGAGACGATTTGTCGGAATGGATTCAAAGTAAGTTCACGGCAAGGGAAATAGATCCACCACCTGGTTATGAAGTAATGGCTGAATTCCCATCCCACGCGATTCCCATTCTTAACGAGTATGGAAGCGCACCGGGGATCCATTATAATCTGGATGATCGCGAGCTGTTCGCTATGCCGGGTGTACCCATAGAGATGAGAGGGATGTTTACCAATTATGTGCTACCTGAGTTAAAGAAGAAAACAACAGAATATTACAAGCACCGGATTCTGAAAACCGCTGGAATAGGCGAGGCTTATCTTTCCGAATTAATTGGTGATCCTGCCAAAATAGCCCCTGTAACACTAGCCTACCTGCCGAGTATTGACCACGGTGTTACACTTCGTCTTTCATTATCGGGTAAAGATGCTAAAGAAATAGATACCATTTTAAAACAAGCTGAAGGATATATCCAAAGCAGTATTAGTGAATATATTTATGCAACAGATCAGATTTCACTGGAAAAGGTTATTCTCGATATGCTTGAGAGTAAAGGGATGAAACTGGCGGTTGCTGAATCGTGCACCGGAGGGCTGATGGCAAGCAGACTGGTTGCTATCCCCGGCAGTTCCAATTCATTTGACAGAGGATATGTAACATATTCGAATGAAGCAAAGATCGCTTCGTTAAGCGTGAGTGAAGAGTTATTAGAGAGTTGCGGTGCCGTTAGCGCTGAGGTTGCAGTTGCTATGGCAGAAGGGACGGTCGAGTGTGCTGGAGTTGACATTGCAGTAAGCGTTACCGGCATTGCCGGACCGACAGGAGGTACAGAAGAGAAACCGGTTGGATTAGTATACATTGCCGTTGCCGATCAGAAAGGCGGCGCTATACAACAATTCCGGTTTGACGGTGATAGAAACACCAACCGGCGCAGGTCGGCTCAAGCAGCGCTCGTTATGCTGTGGCAAAAGTTGAAAGGCTATGAATAAATCGGATTATGTACGAGCGTTTATTGCACTGGAAACACAGGAGAGTGTTAAGCGAGCAATCCGTGAAGTCCAGGATAAGCTAAGAGTTGTCTCTGGTGCGCGAGTAACATGGGTTAGATCGGTAGGTGTACATTTGACATTGAAATTTCTCGGTGATGTCGAAGTTTCTCAATTATCGGAAATTGAGGCTTCCATTAGAGATTCAGCTTCGCGAATTTCACCTTTTAACATTACAACTACTAATACAGGTGGGTTCCCAAATCTAAAGAAGCCACGTGTATTATGGCTTGGTGTGGATGGAGGCAGGCAACTTTTGGAACTCCAGAATAACATTGAAAAAGCATTAGAACCACTCGGTTTTCCAATGGAGAGGAAGAAATTCCACCCACACCTGACAATCGGGAGGGTGAAATCAATAAATCGAGATTGTATACTTGCCGGTAAAATGACAGAATTTGGTTTCCAAAAAATTACTTGGGAAATCAATGAAGTCCGATTAATGTCGAGTATATTGAAGCCAGATGGCGCTGAATACGGTATTATTGCCAATATCCCAATTTAGTAGATGCGACACTCCTGTCGCATAAATAGAACAGATAATTCACAACAGATTGAGCAGATTGAACAGATTAAGAAACAAAAAATCTATGTAATCTGCGGTTAAAAAAAAGGAAAAACCAATGGTAAAATCGAAAAATGGACTTTCCGATAAGACACGATCCTTGGAACTTGCTATGGCTGAGATCGAGAAACACTATGGTCGCGGTTCGATTATGCGTCTTGGAGATGAGAGTATGCGGATAAAGGTTGATGTTATTCCGACCGGATCGTTGGCTTTGGACACGGCATTAGGCGTTGGAGGCATCCCGCGTGGTCGGGTGGCGGAAATATTTGGTCCGGAGGCATCCGGCAAAACTACTCTTGCGTTGCATATCATCGCCGGCGCCCAGCGGCTTGGCGGTATAGCCGCATTTATTGACGCCGAGCACGCTCTTGATCCAACGTATGCCGCTAACCTTGGTGTGGACACGAAAAACCTGCTCATATCTCAGCCTGATACAGGTGAACAGGCGTTGGATATTGCAGAAACTCTGGTCAGATCAAGCGCCATAGACGTTATAGTTATCGATTCAGTTGCAGCGTTAGTTCCCAAAGCTGAAATCGAAGGTGATATGGGGGATCAGCAGATCGGATTGCAGGCTCGCTTAATGTCGCGCGCTCTTCGTAAGTTGACAGGAACGGTTTCCAAGTCCAATACCAGCTTCATTTTTATCAATCAGATTCGTATGAAGATCGGGCAAGCCTGGGGGAATCCGGAGACGACTCCTGGAGGGATAGCTCTGAAGTTTCATGCTACGGTAAGACTGGATATCCGTCGAATTGGCGCTATAAAAACCGGTACGGAGATGGTCGGCAACCGAACCCGTGTGCGCGTGGTCAAGAACAAAGTAGCCCCTCCGTTCCGCGAAGTAGAATTTGATATTATTTACGGAAAAGGTATTTCTATATTGGGTGAGATCGTTGATATGGGTACTGAGCACGGAATTCTGAAACGATCCGGAACGTGGTATTCATTTGGTGAGGAACGCCTCGGACAGGGGCGGGATCGCGTTATGAAATTCCTGACAGAAAACAACGATATTAAAGAAGAAATCGAGGCTCAAGTACGCGAAAAATTACAACTCCCGCCGGTTGTGATTCCAGAGGATACTCAGAACTAACAGGCAGCTTAAATTCACCTCAAAGAGCAGCGTTAACCTACTATGTGCGATAAAGACTCCAATATTGAGAAATACCGTCTAATAGCTCTAAAGATGCTTGCCCGGCGTTCATTGACTATAAAGGAACTGATTGACCGGCTAAAGCGAAAGGGCGCTGAGAATGATCTTGCCAAGGTTGTAGCGCTGAATTGTGTTAAGGAAGGATACATCAAAGAAGGTGAAATCGTTGAAGATCATATTAATCGCGGGCGGGAAGAGAAACTAATTGGAAGATTCTTGCTGGAATATGAACTATCTCAGAGAGGTATCAGGAAGGACGTAATCGAAGAAGCCATTAACCGGATATATCCGGAAAACGATGAGATCGAGATTGCTCGACGATTCGCAGAAAAGAAGCTGAGAGGAATGCAGCATATACCTGATGAGAAACGTAACCGGCGTCTTGGAAGTGCATTGCATAGACGAGGGTTTAGGGGTGAAACGGTTGCTGCGGTGATGTATGAAGAAATTCACAGCAGATGAAACAGATTAAGTAGATAAACAAAAAACCTCTGCGTTCCTCTGCGCCCTCTGCGGTAAAAAAAATAATCTGTAGGGAGGAAAAATTATGCCCATAAAAATACAAATTGACAAACAAAAACTTACTCGGTTCTGCCGTAAGCATCATATCCGCAAGTTATGGCTGTTCGGATCCGTATTGCACGACGATTTCCGGGATGACAGCGATATTGACGTACTGTATGAGTTTGAACCTGATACAATGGTCGGTTTCAAGATATTTCGAATTGAAGAAGAGTTATCAGTACTATTCGGAAATCGAAAGATCGATTTTATCGCAGAAGAGTTTCTAAACCATAGGATTCGCAATCATTCGACGTTTCAAGCAGAGGTTATATATGAAAAAGGATGATATGGTTTATATCGGTCATATGCTTGATAAGGCATATACAGTGATTCACAACGTTAAAGGAAAGGACTACCAGGAATTTTATAATGACGAGTTTTTCAGAATATCGATTACTTTCTGGCTGCAGATCATCGGTGAAGCAGCTCGTCTTGTTTCAGAAGCGACGCGACAAGCCTATCCAAATATTCCATGGTCGGATATAGTCGGGATGCGTCATAGGATTGTGCACGATTATCTTAATATAAACTTCAAGATTGTATGGACGGTGGCAACGGATGAATTGCCAGAATTGGTCAAAGAACTTGAAAAAATTGTACCGATTGAAGAACGTGATGCGGACTAAGAAATTCACAGCAGACAAAACAGATTAAGCAGATAAAACCTCTGGGATCCTCTGCGCCCTCTGCGGTTAAAAAATAATCTGTAGCAAGGAAAATTTATGCCCATAAAAATACCAATTAACAAACAAAAGCTTAATCTATTCTGCCGTAAAAACCACATCCGCAAGTTATGGTTGTTCGGATCCGTTTTGCGCGATGATTTCCGGGATGACAGCGATATCGATGTGCTTTATGAATTTGAGCCTGATACTATCGTTGGGTTTAAGATATTCGATATAGAGGAAGAGCTATCTCAAATATTCGGTGGGAGAAAGATTGATTTTGTCTCGGAAAGTTACCTAAATCATCTTATTCGAAATCATCCTTCCTTCCGGAGGGAGGTTCTGTATGGTTAAGGATGACATATTATATTTCAAACACATAATAAATACTTGTTACCGTGCAACCAAATAAAATTGTGCATAATTATCTAACAATAAATTTAGATGTTGTCTGGGATGTTGTAAAACATGATCTTCCAATTTTAATGAATGAACTACTAAAAATTATTCCTGAAGAAGAAAAGAAAGAAAACTAAGTAATTCACAATGTTTACCAGCTGCCGCAGCATTCATAACGCCCAAACAAATTCACAGCAGACAAAACAGATTAAGCAGATAAAACCTCTGCGATCCTCTGCGCCCTCTGCGGTTAAAAATAAGGAGCTAAAAATGACTGAAAGAGTAGCCAACACACTTGAACTCGTTAAAGATATGCGTAGCGACGAGAGGTTAGAGTTAATCCGTCTAATGAAGGATAACAACTTAATCTATGGAGAGTTGCGAAAAGAAGCAATTCATAACGTAACAGAGCGTCCTATCGAGGAGATACTTATGGAGCTTGCGAGTCAAATTCCAGAGGAAGACTGGGACGCGATACCAAATGATCTGAGCGAAAATCTGGATCACTATCTCTATGGGATAGATAAACGATGAAAGTTGTCTTTGCAGATACTCAATACTGGATAGCTATTGTAAATCCAAGAGATCAATGGCATGAACATGCAAAACATGCCAGAGAGACTCTTGGAAACTTTATTCTTCTTACGACAGATGAAATTTTAATTGAATTCCTCAATGCACTATCGGGTAAAGGTAAGAATATTCGATTAATAGCAGTAAAGATAGTAAGTGAAATACTTAACAATCCAAACGTTAGAGTAATGCCGCAATCACACGATACATTCTCCAAAGGTTTGGAATTGTATCGAAAACGTGAGGACAAGGATTACAGCCTAACGGATTGTATTTCCATGAACGTTATGAAATCCGAATCAGTTACGGATGTTTTAACAAGCGATAGACATTTTAAGCAGGAAGGTTTTAGTATTTTGTTAACTTTATGACATTCACAGCAGACAAAACAGATTAAGCAGACAAAACCTCTGCGCTCTCTGTGGTAAAAAAATCTTCTGTAGCGAGGAAAAATTATGCCCATAAAAATACCAATAAACAAACGAAAACTCACCCGGTTTTGCAATAAGCATCGTATCCGCAAATTATGGATGTTCGGATCCGTGCTGCGGGACGATTTTCGTGATGATAGCGATGTGGATATGTTATATGAATTTCAAACCGATTATTACGTCGGTTGGGAAATTGTTACTATTGAAGAGGAGTTGTCTAAGCTGTTTGGACGGAAAGTTGATTTGATCTCGGAAAAAGAACTTAGTCAGGATATTCGTGAACACCCATATTTTCAGTCGGAGATTATATACGATGAAGGATGATATAGTGTATTTTAAGCATATGTTTAGATATGCTCAAAAAGCCATTGAAATAACAGGTGATAAAAGTCGATTCGATTACGATAATGATCTGGTTCTGCGATTGGCGTTGACGCATTTAGTTCAGATAGTCGGTGAGGCTGCTTCGTTAGTGTCAATCCAAAAACATTCGGAGTATCCTGACATTCCGTGGAAGAACATCATCGGTATGCGGCACAGGATCGTTCATAACTATATTAATATCAAATACGAAGTTGTCTGGAAAGTCGTAACCGAGGAACTGCCATTATTGGTTGGTGAATTAGAAAAAATTATTCTTTTACTGGAATAATGCGAAAATGTAGGTTCAGAGTTCGCACTTTAGTGTGTTGAGCGTCTCCAACCTGAAGGTCGAACTCTAAACTAAAATCTGTTAAATCTGCGTAATCTGCGGTTAAAAAAAGGAGTTATAATGACTGAAAGAGTAACAAACATATTGGAACTGGTTAAAAACATGGGGGACAATGAACGATTGGAGTTGATTAGCCAGCTATTTCAAAATGACATTTTCAGTGACATAATTGAGGATGTCGAAGATTTATTGCTTTATTATTCACGCCGGAACGAACCGACAGAGGATTTTATGGAATTCGTTGAAGAGTTGCGACGTGAAGGACATCCGGTTTGAATTGGAAACGGGATATAAGACCCAGCGCTAAACGTGAGATACGAAGACTTCCCAAAACGGTCTTGCAAAGGATAATTGCAAAAATTATTGGACTAACGGAAAATCCATTTCCGGAAGGAGCGGTTAAACTTAAAATGATAGAAGGTTATCGTATTCGTGTGGGAGACTATCGGATACTTTACGAAGTGGATAGGCAAAAACATAAAATCATAGTCTTCGCCGTTCGTCATCGTAGTAAAGCTTATAAATAGAAGCATCGGTAGCTGCAGCATTTAAGACACCCAAACAAATTCACAGCAGACAAAACAGATTAAGCAGATAAAACCTCTGCGATCCTCAGCGCCCTCTGCGGTAAAAAAAGGAACAACAAATGAAACACAAAACAATCACAATCATCCCTATCCTGATTGCATTACAGGTAGTTGCGGCATTCATAACGCCCGCCACAGCACAGGAAATCAACGCAACGCTTTGGAAAACCCTGGAACATTCAGGTTCTGTTCGTTGTGTTTCCTTCAGTCCCGATGGGAAATATATCTTGACAGGAAGCAATAATGGTACAGTAATACTATGGGAAACACAATCCGGACAGGAAGTTAGAAAAGTCATACATTACCATCATTCCGGATATACTAATGTCTCTTCAGTTTGTTTCAGCCCTGACGGGGAGTGGTTTTTGACGGGTGGCTCTGATACTAAGACTAAACTATGGGAAACTCGGACAGGGCGCAAAGTCAAAATATTCTATCAAGGAAACGCTTATATGTCTGGAAGCTATTCTGTTTGTTCAATCAGCTTCAGTCCGGATGGGAAACACATATTGACTGGCATCTATTCTGGTACTGTTAAATTATTTGAAGTGCAAACCGGTCGTGAAGTTAGGAAATTCGTGGGACAATATGAGAAAGGCATTAGTTCTATATGTTTCAGTCCAGACGGGAAATATATCCTAACCGGAAGCTATGATACCGCTGATTGGAATGACTCTGTTGTAAAGTGGAATACTCAAACTGGGCAAAAAATCAAAGTTTTTAAGCATACTCAAGGTCGAACTATGTACAGTGTTAATTCAGTCTGTTTCAGTACAAACGGGAAGTTCATCCTGACCGGAAGCAACGATAATACAGTCAAGTTGTGGGATTCAATTACAGGACGTGAAGTTAAAACCTTTATGGGGCATTCGGATAATGTCCGTTCAGTTTGCTTTAATCCCGACGCTTCTATGGTGGCAAGTGCAAGCAAAGATAACACGGTCAAGCTGTGGCGTGTCAGTGATGGTAGTTGTGTTCGAACTCTGCAGGGTCATTCAAAGTCTGTCTTGTCAGTTTGCTTTAGTCCTGATGGTCATTTGATAGCAATTGGAAACAGTGATAAGACGGTTGAGCTTTGGTGGATTGATTATTCTGGAACATTGAATATAATGGATAGAGAAAAGGAAAGGGCTTTGGAAGCCGTTTCCAACCTGCTCCAACTTAAAGATGAGTTTGAAACCGAAACCGAATATCAAAAACGCCTTGTGCGCGGTAAACGTGAAAAACAGGCAATTGAAGATAAATATACAATGAAACTGGAACGGTTCTTCGAAGAAAGACAAGAGAAGCGAGAGGCAGAACATATCCGTAAAGAAAACGAGCTTCATGCTAAAATCCGCCAGTCTTTAGCGGAAGCTAACTTGAGCATCGACAGCCTTGGGACTTACAAAGCTGACCAAGAAACTTTCCCGATCACCGTTCGTGATAAGACCGACAATATAAAAATCCCCCGCAACGAAGCTCGCAGTTTCAAGGAAAACTATCGTTCTGCTAAAGTTATCGGAATGAAACAACTTCAGCGAGACTTGAGGAATTACGACTATTTCAATTTGGTTATAGTTCATCCGGTAACCGGCAGCCGCTACCCATTTGGCGAGCAGCGAGAGGTCGCCGGTATGGCAAGCATAGCGGGAACAATTTCTCAAGGCAAATCGGTCTCGCCTCCGTCTCTGGCTCTGACGGTCAAACTATCCGAACCAAACGGCAACGGCTTCTTAGACGCCGAAGAGAAAGGAAAACTCATCGTCAAAATCACCAATTTCGGCAAAGGTCCTGCTTATGGCGTCATCATAGATGTCGAACCAGCGACCGAAGACCCGGATCTGACCTATTCCTCAACCCGTGTCGTCGGTGAGCTGTCCGCTGGTAAAAGCATAACCAAAGAGTTCGACATAGAAGCGGCTAAACGTATCAAACGAGCCACGCGGTCGTTTGCAATAACCGCCACCGAAAGCAACGGATTTGTCCCCACACCGGCAAAATTGACGTTTGAAACCTATCCGCTGTTATTGCCGAAATTGGAACTCGTGGATTACGGCATCTCCACCGCTTCCGGGGATAACGTCATCATTCCGAGCGAAGTATTCACGATTCAAGCCCGTATCCAGAATCGCGGCGAGGGCGTCGCGAAAAATGCGGTGTTCAAGGCTAACTTGCCCGGTAATGTCTATGCTGCTCCGGAAAGCAAGCAAGAATATGATTTTACTACGATCAAGCCCAACGAATTCAATGATCTGGGGTTTTCACTGCTGACCAGCCCTCAAGTCGCAAACGAGGTCGAAGTAACTATCAGTTTCAACGAAGAGAACATCCAAGGCAAGTATCCGATTATGTTAGAGATCAACAAGCCGCAACGGACGATATCCGAGTTCATTGTCGAGGGAAAAGAACGCGAAAAGGTTGATTTCAAGGATGTAGCGACTTTAACCATCGACATCGAAAAGAACATCCCCCAAACCCTGACTCCCAACCGCGACGGTGTAGCCGTCATCATCGGCAACTGCTCTTACACCACGTTCAACCGCGACGTGCCGAAGGTCGATTATGCCGTCCGCGACGCCGCTGTTATGAAGGAATATCTGATAAAGACGTTAGGCTACCAGGAAGGGAATATCATCTATGAAACGGATGCGGGGACGGGCTTTTTTCGCAGCGTTTTCGGCACGGTTGAAAAACCGCATGGACGGTTGGCGGATTTCGTCAAAGCGGGTAAATCGGACGTTTTTGTCTATTACAGCGGTCATGGCGCGCCGGATGTCAATGAAAAGCGGGGCTATTTCGTGCCGATAGACTGCCGTCCCGGCGATGTCGATGTTAACGGCTATCCGCTCGATATGTTGTATAACAACCTCGCTCGGTTGGAAGCTCGTTCGACGACGGTCGTAATAGACGCTTGTTTCTCCGGTGGCAGCGATCGCGGCATGATCATCGAATACGCCTCACCGGTGGGTATCAGGATTACCAACCCGGCGGCTTATATGACCAATGGCATCGTTTTCACGTCAAGTTCCGCCGATCAGATTTCATCGTGGTATCCGGAGAAGAAGCACGGTCTGTTCACGTATTTCTTCCTGAAGGCATTACGCGGTGACGCCGACGACAACAATGACGGCAGCATCAGCGCAGGTGAATTGAAAGCTTACGTATCCGACCGCACGGAGGGAGTTCCCTACTGGGCGCGCCGTTTGCATGACGGACGGACACAGCAGCCGGGATTTTTCGGTGATGAAAAGCTGATTATTCGGGGGAAGGTGAAGTAAGAATGACGAATTACGAATGACGAATTACGAATGACGAAAGAAGAAGGATGAAGGGTGAAACTCCCGCTCTGTCATTCCCTTGAAGAATCGTAGCGCTGGCGTCTCGCCGGCATTTGACAATCTTGCCGGCGAGACGCCAGCGCTACAATTTACCACAAATTACAAAAAGGAAATAAATGCTAACAAACCAAAGAACCATAAAACGATCCGGAAGTATTTCCGGCAGGGGGCTGCACACTGGTGTTGAATGCCGGTTGACCTTCGTCCCAGCTCCGGTAGGACACGGACTTAAGTTTGTCAGAACCGACCTCGAAGGAGCGCCGGAAATACCTGCACTTATAAATAACGTTGTTGATATTGAACGTGGCACAACGTTGGGTATTGGAGATGTGAGAGTGCACACCGTTGAACACGTCCTGTCAGCATTAGCTGGGCTTCAGTTGGACAATGTCCGTATTGAACTGGACGCCGAAGAAGCGCCGGTAATGGACGGCAGCGCACTACCGTTTGTTGACCTGCTGCAAGCCCTTGATGTGGTGGAACAGGCTGAGCCAAAGCGATACCTTGAAATAGATCATACTATTGTATATCACGATGAAAAGAAAGGTGTAGACATAGTTGTAGTACCATCGGATCGCTTTCGCGTTACGTATATGATTGATTATAAGAATCCCGCCTTAGGTACTCAATATACATCGCTATACGATATTGAAGAGGAGTTTGCACGCGATTTTGCCGGTGCCCGAACGTTCTGCTTCTTCTCAGAACTTCAATTGCTGATAGACGCTGATTTGATAAAGGGCGGTCGGATAGAGAGCGCTCTGGTGATAATTGATAAAGAAGCAACTGATGAAGAGATTGATAAAATCAAAAGAGCTTTGGATATTAGAGAAGATATTAAAGTATCTAATAAAGGTATACTTGGCGAACGACATATCCGTTATCCAAATGAACCGGTAAGGCATAAGGTTGTCGATCTGATGGGCGACCTGGCATTGCTCGGCATTCCGATCAAAGGGCACATTCTTGCGGCGCGCGCCGGTCATGAAGCACACGTTGAATTAGTAAAGAAATTAAATAAGGAACTGCAAAAACAGCGATTGCAACGGAAATACCAGGTAGGCGCTTCGGATAAATGTGTATTCGACATCAATGCCATTAAGAGAATACTGCCGCATCGGTATCCTTTCCTGATGGTTGATAAAATAATAGAACTTGTGCCTGGTGAGTGGGTAACAGGCGTAAAAAATGTCTCAATAAACGAACCGTTCTTTGAAGGACATTTCCCTGAACGTCCTATAATGCCGGGTGTTCTGGTAGTAGAAGCAATGGGTCAGGTTGGCGGGGTATTATTACTGAACACCGAAGCCAACCCGGATGAGAAATTGGTATACTTTACCGGCTTGGAGAAGGTAAAATTCCGTAAACCGGTTACACCTGGCGATCAACTGTTTATACGCGTAGAAATGATATACTATAAGAGAGGGATTTGCAAGATGTTAGGAAGAGCTTTCGTAAATGACCAATTGGCAGCGCAGGCAGAGATGCAGGCGGTGGTGGTTGATAGGTGATTGTTACCTGCTGTCAACCCGCCGCGGTTGACAGCGTAACCTGAAGTATTGCTGATTCTGTTGATTAAGTCAACAATTTCAGAATTACCCTCCCATTTTGTCATTCCCGCGAAGGCGGGAATCCAGATGGTGTTTGTTAAATACTTGAAAACTCTGGATTCCCGCCTTCGCGGGAATGACAAAATGGGAAGTATTTCAACAGGATCATTGCTGTCAGGGACGGCGCCCTGACAGCGGATTAGCGAGGAAGTTTATATCCCTTCGGGACATTATGCGACAAGAGTGTCGCATCTACTAAAGAACAAAAAAATCTGCGCAATCTGCGGATAAAAAAAGACCGAGGAGTAGAGTGACGATAGAAAGACCCAGGCTACCCATTTACAATCTGTTACTGAGCATATCTAACCTTATAGATATGGTCAGCCCGCTTATCGATAATCATCATAAGCAGACTGCTTACATAGCCTATTCATTGGGCAAAGAGTTAGGGCTGGTCGACCGGGAATTGACACAATTATTCCTCGCCGGAGCGCTTCACGACATCGGAGCTTTTTCTCTGAAGTCAAAATTGGCAGTACTTGACTTTGAGTTTGAAAACCCCCATCAACACGCTGAAAACGGTTATCTACTACTCAAAGATTTCAAACCCCTCCGCAAAGCTGCAAGGATAATTCGCTATCATCACGTACACTGGCTTCATAGCTCTGGTATGGAATTTAACGGTGAACTTGTGCCGGAAAGCAGCCATATACTGCACCTTGCGGATAGGATATCGATACTAATCAATCAAAATGCTGAGATATTTGGTCAGATTAAGGGAATAGAGGAACGGATTTTAGAACAGTCGGGGAGGATGTTCTGCCCAAAGTTTGTAGATGTATTTCGATCTATTGCCGGGCGGGAGTATTTCTGGATTGATGCGACTTCACATTGGTTGAATACAATAATGAGACGCTGCATTAAATCGGAGAAGATTAAGTACGGATACGGTAGCATGCTCGAAGTGGCGGATGTATTCAGCAAGATTATCGATTTCCGCAGTCAATACACTACTTCGCATTCGAGCGGTGTGGCTGCTGTATCGGAAGCGTTGGGGCGAATGTATGGTTACGATAGAGCCCGCTGTGATATGATTAAGGTTGCCGGTTTACTGCACGATATCGGAAAGCTCGCCGTTCCATCAGAGCTTTTAATCAAATCGTCACCCCTCTCTCAGGTTGACATCAACATCCTTCGCAAGCATCCTTACTATTCATACCGGGCTTTTGACCATATGCAGAGTATTAATGAGATAGTAGAATGGATTTCATTTCACCATGAACGGCTCGATGGGAAGGGTTATCCATTTCACCTGAAAGCCGATCAATTATCGATGGAGTCTCGCATTATTGCTGTGGCGGATCATTTTTCAGCATTGATGGAAGACAGACCATATCGAAAGGGGATGCCCAATCAGGCAGCGTCTGGAGTATTAAGAAAGATGTCTGAAGAGTCGGCTTTGGATCCTGACATCGTATCGCTTGTGCTCAATAATTTTGATGAGGTGGATTCTATCCGCGCTGACGCTCAAGCAGTTTCCGAAGTAGAATATCGGAGGTTTATTGATTTGACGGAGAGGAAGAGGTTGGCGTCGTAGAGTAATTGGTGTGGCACGGGCTACTTGTTGCCTGTGTCTCTTTACCAAATAATAAAGTAGATCCAGAGTAAACAACCTTTTTCACGCGTAGGGGCCAGCTTGCTGATCCCTGATCTGTAAAGGGCTCGATAAATCAGCCCCTACGCGGATATTGTTGACTTACTATGAAAATTTGAGTCCTTGGCTTTTATGCCAATCCTGCGGATCCATCAAATAATCATTCACTGATTTCAGATCTTCTTCAGTAATCAGTTCCATCTCACCCGCCACTTCAAGCGAAATTGTCAGATTAGTTACCGCAAGCAGATTTATTCCTTCTATTAATAATGCTTCTTGTCCACCTTGATTACGGTCAAACAGTACTAATACATCCTCAACGGTAACGCCTCCGGCTCTGAGCGCTTCGATAAAATGCAGTTTGCTGCCGGCATCGGTGATCAGGTCTTCTACTAATAGAACGTGTTTTCCATCTACACTCCCACCCTCGACCAGATTAGCTATGCCGTAGCCTTTCTTTGCTTTACGAACGTATACAAAAGGCAGTGACATACTCTGCGCTACGTAAGACCCGAACGGTATACCGGCAGTTTCTCCCCCGGCAATCATATCAATCTTAAGCCCCGATCTGTGGAGTATAGTATGTGCAAACGATGTGAAAAGGTGCATAAATACCGGATCCGAAATCACCTGCCGGCAGTTAATATATATTGGACTGTAGTTCCCAGAAGCGAGCTTGAACGGCTGATCGTTATTAACCTTGATAGCGCCGTTTTCCCAGAGCAATAACGCTATGGTGTTGTTGATGTTTTTCTTTAGTTGGTTTGTTATTTGGTTGTTCATTTTTTCCTTTTGATTATTTATTTTTCTTTGTGCCTTCGTGTCTTGGTGGTGAAAATTTATCCCCCCACCTGTTTCACACAATCAATCACCGTTCCATCTACCCATTTAATCGCCGCTACTACCTTATCTCCCGTATTAGGAGGAGTAGGTTTGCCTCCGCAAATATCCTCAACTTCAGCCTTGAGATCGTGAATGTTTACGATTGGGAGGGATGAGCCGCGCATCTTTTCGATAAGATCGGTTCGTTGCGGGTTGATGGCTATGCCTCTTTCCGTTACGATGACGTCTATCAGTTCACCCGGTCCGCAGAGGGTGGTCACTTCGTCGACGATAACCGGTATCCTGTCCCTGAATGAGGGGATCGGTAGCATTGTGCATTTTCCGAACAGACAGTTCTGCCAGCCGCCAATGCCGTGCAATAGTTTACCGTCAGAATGCGTTACCACGTTGGCGTTGAAATTGACGTCCACTTCGGTTGCGCCTAACACTGCTACGTCGGTCAGCGAAGCGAAGTTGCCTTTGCTGTGATAGTTGTAGCTGGTGAAAGGGGATGTATTGATATGACGAGGGTTTTCACGCATTGAGCGGACGCCGTCCAGATCGAACGTCTGTCCGTCGAGTAAATAGTCGGTCAAGCCTTCTTCCAGCATTTCAACCAGATATTTGTTTGATCCGCCGCGAACGTAGCGGGCTTTGACGCCTTTTTCGCGCATCATATCCGCCAGGAAGATAGAGAATGCGAGCGATGTACCGCCTGCGCCAGCCTGGAATGAGAAGTTGTCCTGCATTATACCCGCTTCAGCGACGAAGCGCGCCGCATACTCAGCGATTAGTAGACGATCCGGGCTCTTGGTTATCCTGGTTGTGCCGGAGACGATCTTTTCAGGCTCACCGGCTTTATCGAGCACGACCACGCAATCCACATAATTCCCGTGAATCTGCCAGGGGATGCAGGGGAAGGGGATCAGGTTGTCGGTGACTATGATAACTCTGTCAGCGTACTGTGAGTCTGCCAGAGCAAAGCCCAACAGACCACAGGCGGAGGGACCCTGGTCACCGGTGGCATTGCCGAACGGATCTGTAGTCGGTGCGGTTATAATTGCGATATCAATATGCACCTCACCATCCTGAATCGCCTGGTAGCGTCCTCCGTGTGAGCGGAGAACTGCCATCCCGCGCATCTTGCCTTCCGAGCAATAGTCACCGAGCGGTCCGTTCATCGAGCCTTCGATATGGTGTATTACACCGCTGTCGAGATGCTTGATAATCGGTGCGTGGCAGGGGAAGGAAGCGCTCGGAAACCAGCGCAAGTCCTTGACGCCCAATTCTGCAGCGGTGTCGAAGACCTGATTGGCAACCAGATCACCGTTGCGAAAATGATGATGTGAACTGATCGTCATACCATCCTTCAAACCGCACTTTTGGAGAGCGGTTTTGAGATCGCTGACCACCTTGTTGCCATCCGTCGGATAATCGACGCAGGTTGGAATGAGGGGGGCGGCTTTGCGGCGGTATGGTTTATATTTTCCTACACCGGAAAATGGAGGGTGTTTGACGCCGTTGATGGTTGATGGAACCATTCTGCCGGCGGCGTTATTTGTTAAGTTTTGTGTCATTTATATTCTCTAAGTGTAAGTTTTATAATAAAATAGAAGTTCGGATTAACTGTATATTCAACCTTAATAGTCGAACACTATGTAAAACAGCGTCACATCGTCACAAAAGTCTGTAAATTGGCTGTGGATGGGGAAATAGCGTGTGACGATGATTTGAGTTTCCGTCACAAGATCGTCACATTCTGTCACATTTAGTTATTAGGAAATTCATTGGACAAGGATATACAGGATGAACAGGATTTTCTTTATACTTGAATATTAAACACATATACTATTTTCTACCGTAAATGATTCTGTTGAAAAAGTAAATTATTACAGAATTCCCCCCCGTTTTGTCCTTCCCGCCTTCGCGGGAATGACAAATGGGGAAGGAGATCAACAAAATGGGATTGAAATCAACAAAATGGGAATTATTTCAACAAAATCATTCATCATTCATCATTTATAATTCAAAATTCAAAATTTATCCTTCATCCATCATCCTTATCAAAACCCGGCAGCTTTGGATGTCTTTCATTATTACGAATTAATCTTCGGGCTTCTTTTAGCGTGCCTTTTGTATCCGGTAAATGAGGGAGTTTGCCATCGAAGTAATCCTGAATTGTAAGTATCTGTAAAACCTGGTAATCTGCTTTTCCACATGGGAGTTTCCATCTGCCCATGGCTGCCGTCTCTGAAATTACTCCCTTAGTTGGCGGTTCAAGCGTTATCAATAAACCAAGCGGGGCTTTTTCACGATCCATAACCTGCTTCAATGCGCGGATGTCCTTAGGCTGATATTTTCCACCTTTTACTTCAATTATAATCTTGTGATGAGCGCCTTCATAATCGGTAAAATACATATAGCCATCGATACCTGTATCACCGCCGCCCTTACTGCGAAACGGATGACCGTTAACGGCATAAACAGCCCAAGCTTCAAACTGGAAAGGCGAGATATGAAACAGGTTGACTGCGTCTTCGCGAGAACGCGGAATGCCTGTTTCCTCATAAACACAGTCAGGGAATTGATCTTTAATACGCTTCTTAATGAGACCGATTGCATAGTATGTAATGTCAATGCCTACCCATTTTCGTTCCAATTTTTCCGCAGCGACAATCGTTGTGCCACAGCCGCAGAATGGATCGAGGACCGTGTCGCCTTCATTCGAAGACGTTCCTATGATCCGTTCGAGTAGAGCAATCGGTTTTTGAGTAGGATAACCTAACCGCTCTGAAGCAGCAGAACTGATCGCAGGTATATCGTTCCATAAACTACCTGCTTTTCTACCCTCATATTCATCAGCATATCTCTTATATCGAGGTTTGCCTTCCTTTGTCCAATAGATCAAGTGTGGGTTTTCTGCCAACCTTTTATCGAATGTTTCTTGACTCCAACGCCATCCCAGATTCGTAGTAACTTTTCTGCCATCTATTAATCGAATTTCACCTTTTGAATAGGCATTCGATGTTTGTTCTAATTTCTCATGTGTAAATCTCTTTCCGGTTTCCTTTTCTATGTATGGGAATTTCTTATTCATTTCAGCTTCATTTAATTGAGTATACTGAGAATTAAAGGTATACTTTTCACCCTTTGAGTAAAAGAATATTGTGTCTGTCATATTATCGAATGATTTTGTTGAAAGGTGATGTCCAAGAGTTCTCTGCCAATTAATTTCGTTGCGGTAGTTTTGAACGCCGAATATATTGTCAAGGAGGATTTTTAGATAGTGGCTCGCCTTGGAATCGCAATGTAGATATAGTGAACCTGTTTCTTTCAGCACTCTGTGAAGTTCAATCAGTCTTATAGCCATCATTGTCAGATATGCCATTAAGTTATTGTTTTTCATAAAATCACGAAAAGCGGTCATCATTTGTTTCAGTTGATATGGAGCTCTTTCAGCGCGCATTATTTCATCAAATATCTGTTCTGTCAGTGGATTCCACGTCCACGTGTCCTCGAAAGCTTCTATCTGCGATGAGGGCTGCCGCCCATACTCATCTTTGAATATAACATTATACGCCCGCTCACTGTTGAACGGTGGATCTAGGTATATAAGGTCTACCGATTCATCGGGGATGAATTTGCGGAGCACATTAAGATTGTCTCCGAAGTATAGTTGGTTTGATGGCATTTTTGTCCTGTTTTTGTTGTAATGTCTTAGTTTTTAACAATCAGGTCATTCCAGCGACCTGTCCGGCTAAAACTGAAAGCTGGAATTCATCTTTTGTCATAGTGAGCATAATGAGGTAGTCTTTTTCAACCTTTATTCCTCTTTTTCATTCGTAAATTTTAATTCATAGTCGTGGTTATCATCAAGGTTGACTAAACATATTCTTAGTAGAAAGACATTCCTGTCTATTATTTCGATATGAATCATAATCCAGCATCATTAAATAATAATATCTCAATTTTCAAAACAATCTTGCACAATAATTGATTCCAAAACTATTTACTGGTATTTATAGAAACACGACTAACGAGCAAATTAAACTAAACGTTTTTGCATGTTTCTTCTCACGTTGGAAGCGTCTTAAATAATGAATGAACCTCATTATCACTAATCTGACCCGAAGAACTGTTATAACCACCATAACCACCAGAGTAATCATCATAATCAGGTTCAAGCCCTGACGCTATCTCTCTCAACAAATCAGTATATTCCTCTGTCTCAATATCTAGGATTTTCCCTACTGAATCTATCTCATCAGCAAAGTCATAGTATTCATTTGGATCGCTAAAACAGGGGTCTTCAACAACATTATCTTTAGCTCCTGAATAATTATCCATTATCTCGCAAAATGAATCTCTTAGCTCGCTTATGTCTGTTTTGGTTAAGTATTTGTCAGCATATTTTATTAGATTCGCAACTTCCATTACATCATCGAGATCATCTCTGTCATAATCAAGAATCAAATTTTGCAGTTTATCTATAATCATATCAACAGGATAAAGAGTGTTTGATTCCCAATCTATGAATATTATAATCAGAGAAACACAATCAGGTAATTGTAGTTTCCTTTCATCCAGTTGAGTGCTTAAGTCGTGAAGTTGTCTCCCTATGAATCTGTGCAATGATTGAGAGGTGACTAGACTCTGGACATTCATAATGAAACCGATTTTTGTTACAATATTTTCGCGGGGATAATAATACGTTCCTATATCTTCACTTAAACCAATCATTGACTTTGATCTTGAGCTTGGTTTACCATTACCTTTAAAACACCTAACCATCGCATCTAAAAGTTCTTTTTCAGAACTAATCATATGATTTCTAAAAACATGTTCAGAATTTCCCGAACTCTGGTAATTCCATAACCAGTCGAGTTGGGAAACAAACCGTGCCATTCTAACTCCTATTTGGACGAAATATTTTTCGTTTATTACAATTTTCTCCAGAAAGTCACGAACAGAAGGATTATGGTACATAACCATCGTAGTTATACTTAATTCTGGATCATCACGATAGGTTCTAATAAATGTTCCATCCAACTCCCTCAATCCAGTTGTGAAATCCTTAGGATCACGTGAAACCGAAAACATTGTCGAGTAGATTGAATGAAATTCCTCAAATGCTTCCTCAAGCGCAGATAGTCTAATTCTACTTGAGAGAGGGAACATTGTAAGCAGAATATTACGAGATGAAACTCTTAATTGTGAACTAAATGCTTTTTCCCAAATCAATTGCGGATTGTCAAGGTTCTTCTTAAACTGCAACATATATGTTTCATGAGAAATATCTTTAACTTGATTTTTTTGCGTCATAATGTCAATTATACGAGGACTGTAATTGCGATGATCAATCAGGTTAAGATAACCACCATTTTTCAAAACTTCTAGTTTTAAGTCTAAATCTATTTCAGAAAAATACAAGTGGTTATATAATATCTGAGCTTTTACGCGACGAGTATAGCTCGACATATCCAAAATATACTTGATCAAACTACTTTCAGCTCGAGACAAATGTTCGTATGAGCGGATTGCCTGTTTGTAAATATACTCGCGAGTAGTCAGTATAAAACGGGAAGAACTCGATTCCTTCACCATATCAATAAAACTAATCAAACGTTTATCTTCATTCTTGCCTAATTTATCGGTTGGTGAAACAGTTCCTAAAAAATCGTCGTAGTAAAAAATCCGCGGTATATCTTTATAATCATGATCATAAGCTTCTGATATGTCTTCCTCTATTTTAATAAGGCTATATCCTTTCTGAACATAATATAGCACCAACATCTCAGCGAGGATAGTCTTCCCGATACCGGGAATACCCATGATAATACATGAGTGGTTTTCTTCAAGCAACTGAAGAGCCTTCTCAAAGCTGTCATTTTTTACATATACTTCCGAATCGCGTGAGATTCTCCTCAATTCCAATTCAGAAAGACGAATTGATCTTCTATTTAGAAGTTCTTCAAGTACTGCCGTAGAAGTAAGCCATAATTTGAAATGCAGTTTCTCAACTTCTGGATATACTCCGAGTAGGTTATTAATATCTTGGGGAGTGAGAATATCACTGGTCAATTTGATGTATGGTGTGAATATCCGCATTAACTCGTCTTTATTTGAAGGAGTCAAAGACGCGGATGTAACTATAATGTATCGCTTCGGATCAATCTGTTGTACTTTAGGAAATTCATTCTTCTCTAATTTCCGACGGAAATCGGAAAACCTGATTCGTGGATTGTGTTTACATTGGACAATTAAAGTTTTCATTGTGTCAGATGAATATCTAAAATCAATTCCTGTATCCCGTCCAGGTCCGAATGACTCAAGAAGAATACCTAATTTCTTTTGCATCAAATCGCGACTTAACATCTCAAAGTCAATGGGGGATAAATTCTCAAATGTGTAATTAGGCATTAACAATCCCTTTGTAATTTAGGTCAGTATTGTACTTTATCTCATATGCTGTAATTTTCCAGACTCCATAACCGTTTACTACCGATTTCTCGATTAGTATTTATACATCTGCTGGTCATTCCTTCAGCAGATCTTCCAGCGATATAAACTCCATCCGGTTACGACGCAATTCCTGCAGGTAGGCAATATCCTCGGTATCTTCGATCTGCTCGAGGAGTTCCTCATAGTCGTCAATGTTAAGAATAACCGCTGCCGGTTTGCCTTCGCGGTAGATGACATCAGGATGTTTGGTTTTTGTTTCTATCATGTTATACTCCAAAAAGATTATTAGATATCTAACTCGGATGAACCGGAAGAAATCAGACAAGGATATACAGGATGAACAGGATTTTCTTTATACTTGAATATTAAACAATTATACTGTTTTCTGTTAGAAATAGCATCAATTTCAGATTACGGTGACTGACAGGAATGTCCGTCCTCCCCGTAATATCTATCCACGCTTAATCAACCGTTCCAGCGACCGATAAATATCACCAAAATCATTCCCTTTCCGCTGCCCGATAGGGATGACAATGATAAGAATTTTATTCTCGATTGTCCGGTATATAATCCGATACTTTTTTCTCGCTGCCCGTAAAGAACGATATCCTGTTAGATGTCCTCTCAACGGCTTGCCACGCTCAGGGGAGGTTTTAAGCATATCAATCCGCCCGGTTATCTGTTCACGGATGACCGGGTTGCGAATTGCCGCCAAGTCATCTTGTGCCTGATCAGTCAACGTTACTCTGTATTTCATTGCTTAGGAATCAAACGTGACTTCACCACATCCCAGTCAGTGACGCGCCCGGCTTCAACGTCTCGCTCACCTTTTATGATCTGTTGCATTGTCTCAGGGTCGCTGAGTATTTCTAATGTCTCCAGCATTGACTCGTAATAATCCCACGACATCACCGCCGCGGCAGGCTTGTTGTGCTGAGTGATTTGCACAACTTCGCTTTCGGCTTCTTTCAGCAGGTCGGCGAAATTGTTACGGGCATTAGTAGCGGTCAGGGTTTCCATGATTACTCCTGTACATTATTATGTATAATATAATGTACAATAATATTTACATTTTATCAAGGGTTAAAGGATATAAAGCATACAATTACTTGCTGTCAGGGACGGCGCCCTGACAGCAGCTCTCCCGGTAATGCTGTCAACCGCGGCGGGTTGACAGCGAGTTGACAGCGGTTGAATTCAATGGTGGCGGACAGGAATGTCTGCCCCTCCCCTTCAATTAGTCGGTTAATCCTTAAATGATTCAGGTTTTTCCAGGCTTTTCTTGTCTTCCGATTTGATATGTCTTTCAACTTTCCGAACGTCCTCTTCCGGTGGAAGCTGTTCCGGTTTGATGCCTCGCTTTATGAGTAGATCCCTGACTTCCTGGTTATTAAGAACGTGGATTTTGGATATCGGTACCGCGCCTATTATTTTCTCATTCTCTTTTACGTTGAAAACCGTTATTTCATTAGCGAAATCCTTTGCCTTGATCGTAATAGTGGGAAGAAAGTCAGCCAGCGGTCTGTTTTTCGGGACATCGAGTATTCGCTTCATATCGCTGGTGGAATATCCTCCGAACAGCGCTTGGTCGCCTTTGCTTCTGATAAGCGCAAAACCGCCGCCGTCAACTCCTCTTTCAAAGATTACATCGGATAACTCGCGTTCTGAAATCGTAAGTTTTTTCCTTGCCTTGATCCGTTCCCGCTTTTCGAACTGATCCTTCAGAATTTCAAATCTTCGTGTTTGCTGTGCGAAATAAGTTTGGGCGAAGGCGATTTGTTCTTTGCGGGGATCGCCGTTTTGTGCTATTAGGTAACAGGCGTAACGGGTTAAGAGGATATCTTCGATTTCTCGTTTGGCGCCTTTACCTGTCTCTATCATATTGCTGACGTCAGCAAAATGATCCTCTACCTTGTGACCGGCTTTCTCACAAGACGTTTTAGCCTTGTTTATTACGTGGACAAAATTCCTCCATTGACTGTAGCCGAGTAGATTTAGCAGATCTCTTGCCAGCCAGCAATCAATCTCATTGATGTTTTTGGAATGTCCTTCGAACTCGCTGGTCAGGGATTTCATTAATTCGGATTTCATTTTATGCCTCAATAATAAAAAATGTGATTGTTATAGGTTTATTTTTTAATGATTTTGACCATTTTGCCGACGTCGGCAAAATGGTCTATCGTTAAGGTGGCGGATGTTCTTGTCGCATTTTTTTTGTCCGCAGATTACGCAGATTTCGCAGATTATGCAGATTATGCAGATTATGCAGATTATGCGGATTATGCGGATTATGCAGATTATGCGGATTATGCGGATTATGCGGATTATGCGACAGGAGTGTCGCATCTACTGATTTTAGTTGGAGCGCCAATTCTTCTCTAATAATCCTAAAGTCTCCGCCATCTCAACCGTCTTCATCGCTCTCTTCACTACCGGCGGGTCAATCATTTTGCTTCCAAGGGATACGACGCCGAGTCCTTCCTTTTCTGCCTTGTCGAATGCAAGGACGATTTTCTTTGCCCTGCTGATTTCTGTTTCGGAAGGCGCGAAGGCTTTGTGAACCTCGGCTATCTGGCGGGGGTGGATGCAGCCTTTGCCGTCAAAACCGAGTGATTTGGCTTCGATGACGCTCGCGCGTAATCCCTCCATATCGCTGACATCGGAGAATACCGTGTCAATCGGTTGGATTCCTGCGGCGCGGGCTGCGTTGACTATGATCGAACGGAGCCAGAAGCTCTCGCGTCCTTCGTTGGTGCGCTGCGTGCCGATATCAGCGGTGTAGTCTTCAAGACCGAGCGCTAATGCTACGATGTTTTCTGAGGCTGTGGCTATGCGGTATGCTTCTAATCCGCCCATTGCTGACTCGATTATCGGCATCAGGTAGACGGTTTCCTTAAGCCTGGTTTTTCTGGCAATGGCTTTGATGGCGCTGTCAACGTTAATGACCTGCTCCGGTTTTTCAACCTTGGGGATGAGGATGACGTGGACGTTGTGGGGGATCGTCCACATCAGGTCACCCAAGCCGCTATTCCCTTGATTAATGCGAACCATCCGCTCAGCTCCGTAGAAATTCACCTGGCGAAGTGCATTGCGGACGATTATTCGCGCGGCGTCTTTTTCTTTTGGAGCAACGGAGTCTTCCAAATCAAGGATAATGCCATCCGGTTTATGCAGTCCGGCGTTTATGAACAGCTTGGGATCATTGCCCGGTAGATATAATCTTGAACGACGGAATCTATCGCGAGTGGTTGGATACCTGGAGTGTTCTTTCATTTCCGGCAGGCATTGATGTGACTTCAATCCAGCTCGTCTGACTGCGGTTTCGATCCGAGCAGCGATTGTGAACGGAAGCGCGCCGTAGTCCTGAAGTTCCAGTCGAGCGTTATTCACACCCAGACCGGCAAGAACGCTCCGGCATAATTCCATAATTGAATCGCCATACATCGATTCCACCTTGCTCCGGACTGAAATATTAAATCCACCGGATGTAACCGATTCAAACGAAACCCAGCAGTCAGAGCGGATATTATCGCCTTTTCTACCGGCGTGGGAAGGGTTTGGCATTGTTGTTCCTTATGTTTTCTACCGCAGAGGGCGCAGAGAGTGCAGAGTTAAATCTGTTAAATCTGTGGTTAAGAATCATTTTGTTAGTAATTCACATAACTCATCCAGCATCGCATTGTTTTCACGAATCAATTCTTCACCAAGCAGTTTGAGAGTACGAATATTAGCCGGATCGGTGTCATCCATCTGTTCGTTTTCTTTGTCGATTTTGGTCTGGAAGCGGTAGTACCGGCTTGAACGGCTGGAGGCGGGGATGAGCTGCCGCATCTGGTAATCTACAGTTACGCTTGTGCCGTGCAGCAACATGTCCAGTATATTGCGACCCCACTGAACCGTACCCCATTCCTTGACTTCATCGAATATCTGACGATGCTTGGCTTTACCTGTTCCGAGCGAGACAACCATAAAATCGCGAGTTCCCGGATATTTACATTTTGCTTCAGCATACGCGCATAACGTTGGATTGCCTGCGAAGATTAAGCCGTCAATCAGTGCATAGTAATCCTCTCCATTTTCCATTTCCAGTTTAAAGGGTTCAAAGTATGCGGGCACGGCGGATGTTGCCCGGGCGGCGTCCTTCATAAAGAAGTCATGATCGGGTTCGTTTCGGGCGCGCGAACTCTTGAAGAAGACAGGTCGCTGCCGTTCAAAGTCGTAGCTTGTTACCAATACGTCACCGAGAACGTCCTTGAGGCGGGTGGATCCGAAGTATTCCTCGAAAACGGATTCAATTCCTTCAGAGAGGTATTTAACTTCCGTATAACGACTGAAAGGCTGTATTTTTTGCTTAAACGACTGAGAAAATATCCTTTCGCCGTTCTTTTCGAATAGAGTTATTAATTCACTTGCTTCAAACTGGGGTTTAGCGTCTTCATCCGGTTTGACCAGCGCCAAAGCAATTATTCCGCCTGAGGAAGTTCCGGCAATCAGATTGAACAGTTCTGACACACGTTTTCCGGTACGTTTTTCAATTTCAGACAGAATAACCGCAGGAATGATACCGCGAATACCGCCACCGTCGATGGACAGGATTTTTATTAATTTTGCCATTATTTCTATTAATGATAGATTGTATGCTTCAGAAGACAAGCTGAAGCTTGGACTCTAAACTGAATATACCAATAATAATCATAACTGTCAATGGAGTCTAACTAATTGGTTCTAATCTGAGTTCTAAATAATGTCCCTGTATAGTTGTTAAATACGTTCGATTACTGTCATTCCCGTGAAGACGGGAATCCAGATTGAGAGTCTCCGCCTTAGCCAACTTCACTAACATATTGAATTATCAATAGAATGAATAATTTAAACTTTAAACTGGATTCCCGTCTTCACGGGAATGACAGTGAAGGGATACTCCTAACAGTTATAAGGAGACACCTATCAAGGGAACACCACCGTTTTTAAAGGTGATGCTTAAATAAGAAACAGTTTCTTACAATTATCGGTTACAGCTTCTTTGACTTCAGTTTCACTAATTCCTTTCAATTCAGCAATTGTTTTAAGCGAGATAGTAAGATTTGCCGGTTCGTTGCGCTGGCTTGGGTCGGGACCAAGCACGGGGCTGTCGGTTTCGAGTAGAATATTTGAAAGCGGGAGTTGTTTCACTAACTTTTGTTTTTGCCGTGACCGGATTATTGAAGGTGGTATTGAAAAGTAATAACCAGCTTCAACCGCCGGCATAGCTGTGGAAGCCTTGGCATCAAAGGCGTGTAGGAGGACTCGTTTTGCATCTGCTTTGAGTAGCATATTGATAGTATGTCTACCGGCTGAACGGGAATGTATGTTCAAGGGGATGTTCAGTTCAATACTAAGGGTGATAAAGCGGTGAAATATCTCTCGTTGCAACTCGCGTTCGGCTTCATCCTGGATTTTCCAGAAATCCAGACCGACTTCACCGATAGCGATTAGTTTCTGACAATTGAGCCTTATGAATTCTTCAATCGCTTCAGCTTGTTCGAGATCGAGTATAGTTGGGTATAGACCCGCTGCCGGACAGATTTCGGGATGAATGTTTGATAATTCGAGGTTTTTGTGGCAATCAGCAAGCGTTTCGCTGACTGCGATAATGGACGTGATCCCGGCGTCATAAGCCCGTTTTAAAACCTCTGATCTGTCATCATCGAAGACCGGGTCGTTTATGTGTGCGTGTGCGTCGGTGAGCATTCTATAAGGTAAGTTTATAACTCTCAAAAGTAAAGCCCTCTTAAACAAAGTCAAGAGGGCTTTATCTATATTAAAGTTGAGTGCATTTATTTTACAAGTATAATTTTTCTAATTGAGGATTTCTCAAAAGCCTCAAGCTTGCATAGGTAAACACCAGCGGGAAGAATGGAACCATCCAAGCTAATATTATGACTTCCCATTGATTGATGTTGTTGAATCAGAGTTGATACCTCGCGCCCGTTGATATCATACAGCTTGACTGTAACCCAAGTATCCGCAGGTAAACTGTATTTGATTACGGCAGTTGAGTTGAATGGGTTGGGGTAAACGTCAGTAATAGCAAAATTAACAGGTGTTATTGCAGGCTGGCTGCCTATGGTATTTACCTGGATGATTATAGTAACGTGGACTATTGTTTCTCCGCTGATGTGAGTAAAGACGATGTCGCATTCCAATGTATCAGGTTGGAAATCAGCTACGTCGAAATCAACGGCAATTTCCTGGGAATCGTCAGGTATAATAGTTCCTTCAACAGGTTCTATTTGCACCCAGGACAAGTTTGTGGAAAGATGCCATAAGTCCAGGCGGTCGTCGGATCCGGCGTTGGCGAGGTTCATAAATACCCAGCTATAGCCGTCGAAGAGGTTGGATATGAACGTTCCACCGGGACGGTCATTTTCATCTCCTATATTTCCTATGTTAATAACCTCATTTTCACCCGGATCAATCTTAGAGACGGATTGTCCTGAACCGCCTTCGCTATGGAGCACGTAAAGTGGGTATCCATCCGGATCATTGGGCCAATACGCCAAACCATAGACACGCAGGTCGTGGCGGCTGATTTCACTGATGAGGTTGCCTTCCCGGTCATAGCCGCTGATATTATTGCCGGTAATGGATGAAATCCAAAGTAATTCATTATCTGAGTCCCAGGCAAGAGCCTGGTTTGAATTGAAGGGTCCGATCCACTGATTTGCAGGATTACCTTCAGTGGTGAAGGCATAAACGTTCCGTTCTCCGGATCCCCAGATTAACTCGCCATCCCATGCAAGGTCTTTCATACCGTTGCGAGCATTACCGATCTGCTCGAAAGTATCAACCAAAGCACCGTCTCTGTCAATTGCATAGATCAGGTTTTCACCGTCATCATTTCCTGTTTGATTAGCGCCGCATACATAGAAATATTCACCGTTAAACATTGCGCCTTCGAGGCGGCTGTCTTCCGTGATTTCGCTGACATTATATGAGCGTCTCAGTTCCCAGGCTTCATAACCCTGATCGCCTGGCGGGTGTTTTTCTACCGACCAATCAAGTGGGCCGTTGCCGTTGTTGGATATTGTCAGCTCATAAGATAATGAATCACCTTGAGTGATTTCGGATGTAAATTCTTCGGGATTAATTGAGAACACGGGGTGTAAGAGTCCGAAATTGATTTCGAGCTCTTCGTCTTCTTCGATTATTTGGTCGACAAGGGTTGAATCGTTATAACCGGCTGCTGAAGCGGTAATGTCAAATTCCCTTTCAGCAGATACAACCTCGATTAACCAATATCCCCATTCATTGGTTTCGGCTGTTTCATTGTTAGAAGTAGTAATGACAGCGCCTTCAATAGCATCGCCTGTTTCAACACATCGAACATAACCTTCGATGGATCCGGTTGCCTGGAAGAAGCTCAAGTCGTAATGGTAACCGAGATCGGCATCATCTTCATCTGGGGAAAGATCACCTTGAGTTGTGAATTCATTCATGCCGAGTTCGTCGGCTGTATCGCTGCCAGCGTCAATGCAGGGGCCGTCGGCATCGAGGAAGTAGCCGTCAAGTCCCCAATCCGGCTCACGCCCCTCACACAGCAGCGGGTCCTCGTCCATTATCTCTTCACCGTCCCAAAGGTCTTCCTCATTAACCCCGCCTTCGACATCGCAATAGTTGATAGTGATCTCACCACCGTTATCCTGGGCGTATATCTGGTTGCCGATGTCTGCTTCATTACCCCAGAAGATGCAGTTGATTATTTCAGGGTTGGAGTTTGAACCTTTGTAAAAACCTCCGCCCATACCGTTATCAACGTTAAGACCGGCTTCGTTGTTTACAAAGGTACAGAATGCGACTAACGCTTCGCAGGTTTGTGATATAGCTATACCGCCACCATCAATGCCTGCGCTGTTCCCGTTGAATATGCAGTTTGTAATCTGGCAATTGGAATTCACTGTAATCAGGATACCACCACCGAACCGATCAGCAATGTTGCCGGTGAAAATGCAATTATTAACTTCGATTTGACCATCGCTAATAAACAAACCAATACCGGAAGCCACGCCTTCATTATCTGTAAAGATACACTGTTCTATCAAGCCGGATGAAGCGCTTGCAGAAATTCCGCCTCCTGATATGTTAACATCATCCATCAAGTTCGAATGGATAACACAATTACGGACGGTAAATCCTTCAACATTCTGGATATGGATGGCTCCGGCAGTACCGCCTGTGATTGTTAAACCAACGATGGTAGCTTCGCGAGACAGATTGAAGGCTTTGGTAGAATCAGTGTCTTCGCAGTCAATGATGCATTCTTCCGGACCATTTTCAGACATAATGACTAATTCCTGACCGATATCGAGATTAACGTTGTCTTCACCTGTGTACTCTCCATCGGCGATTAGGATTGTATCCTGATTTGACGCTTCATCTAATGCAGCCTGAATGGTTTCGTAATCGTCGGGAACATTGAGAATATCTGCGTTGAGTCCCGGTACAATACAGAGTATCAGCAGGAAGGATAACCGGACGATTAATCGGATTGCTTTCATATTTCTCTCCATTCTTAATACTTATGAGGACCGTATGTTCATACCAGCAGTTATTGGTATGTTGAGTATTTTTTACTCATTTTTCAGTAAGTTTAAATTTACAATGCTCTAATTAAATAAATATAACCTCATTAACGTATTATGTAAAGGTAATAAATAAGAAAAGTTGTTTTTTGTGTGATAAAATTATATCTATATTGAGGATTAACAGAAATTAAGTTAGTAATTAGCATTACTTTGTTAAGTAGTGTCTGACCGAAAACCATCATTTTACTGGATATTAACCCCTTTTTGTCATTCCCGCGAAGGCGGGAATCCAGGAGAAACAATAAGTTATCTGGATTCCCGCCTTCGCGG
>JAVCDD010000367.1 GCA_030765125.1 Candidatus Hatepunaea meridiana | reverse complement strand
TAGCCACGATTCCTGCTCCTTTTTGGAATGTTGTTGTAACTAACTACAATATAACAAATTATGGGTCGGTTTCTATACTAAAAACCCCTTAAAAACGCCCAATTTCTATGGTGCGAAACTTCAGTAATAAACCGATAACCTACTTGACAAAGCTCCATTTAATTTCTATATTTCTATGATAATTTATAGTGAATAATGAGCCCCTGGAGACATTTTGACTAAGAAAAATCTGGAAGAACCCGTATTAACAAATTCAGCCAGAAAATCACTTGATATGAAGTGGCAAAACCGCTTAAAAGTGATTCTTCAGGATTTATCAACCTGGTCACAACTTAAATATACTTATGCAATCAGCATAGAAGGCGAGAGATTGTCTGATCCAATCGGTCCGGATGCAGATCGTATTGATAATGATGATTATAGAACTCTTGACTTCTTCCGCTTATCAGGAATTATTAATGAATTCATGATTAATATTGAAACCCCAGGACCTTCTCAAGTTACAGTCGAACTTGAGAATGAGATACTCTATATTGCTTCATGTGAAAAATTATATTTGATTGCCGCCTTCTATCGTGGTATCCCCAGCGGGTATATGTCTATGAAATTATGTAAGCGCATTCGCAGCCTGCGCAGCCTTTTGCGAAAGAAATATGTTCATAAATCAAGTAGATATTAAGGGTTATAAATGAACGATAGTTATAAAAGTTCACGTTCGTTTCAGAATCTGGAAGCTGCCAAGAAGAAATTCCCCAAGGTTAAGGGACCACATCGCATTCTCGTCCTGAACACACAAGGGCTCCCGATTATGCAGATGTCGAGTGTTGCATCTTTTGCATTTATTATTGACGATGAAGAATGTGCGGAAGCGGTGGAATTGGCGCGTGATGTCTACAGTAGCGTTAAATCCTTTCGTGGTATTGCGCCTTCACGGGTGGCTTTCTTTTTTGATGATGAGGTAATCACCGTGGAACGCAATGAGTGCTTTATATTGTTGATGTACTGGGATGAGGAAGAATTTAAACCGAATGGTAAATCAGAGAAGTATATTAGATTACTTGAGAACACCTTGAAAGCGGAGCTTACCTGATGAGAAGCGATTGGTTGGACAAAATAACCACCATTTACGGTGTCGAATGCTCGTTAATTGTGGATAAGGACGGTCTGGTTGTATCTCAAGCTGGTTCAGCGCCCGAACGGATTGCGCCGCATTCCGCCCTGATGGTTAAACAATTGATGGAAAAAATTGGCGTGGATACTATGGATTATTGGGAATGGACACAGTGTGAAACTGAAAACGCAGTCATTTCCATATCGTATGTATATATCGGTATTATGGTCATAATAATGCGACCGGATGCCAACATAAGTAAAGTCAGAATCGAAGCAAATAGACTTCGAAAATCCTTAAGTGAAAAATTTAAAAAACTGTTTATCAATTGATTAGAGTCTACTGAAAAAGCCGTGAAAACAACCCATAACCCGCTCCGTAACCTGCTGGCAGACGCCCTCGTCTGACAGCGATGTCTTTGTGAATCAGGTATTTACCTGTCAGACGAGGGCGTCTACCAGCAGGTTACGGGAACTTTTTCAGTCAGACACTAATCACGGAAGATGCAATGGCAATACTAAACTTCCAGCAGCGTGAAATTCTGTGCAAAATAGTCTACTATGGTCCGGCGCTCGGTGGGAAAACTACCAATTTACAGCACATTCACCACAAGGTTCCTGAAAAATACCGGGGTAATCTCACCAGTATTGCAACTCGTAAAGATCGTACACTGTTTTTCGATTTGCTGCCGGTAGAGTTTGGGAAGTTTCGTCAGTTTGCAATTCGATTACAATTATATACAGTACCAGGGCAAGTTTTCTATAACGCCTCTCGCAAAATAGTATTAAAGGGTGTCGACGGCATTGTGTTCGTGGTTGACAGTCAGATGAACAAAATGCAGGAAAACCTTGAAAGTCTTGAGAATATGTATAATAATCTACGTGAGAGCGCTATCGACCCTCTATCCATACCGGTTGTTATCCAATATAACAAGAGAGACCTCAATCCGGTTTACAATGTTACGGAACTGAATCAAACGCTTAATATAAACAATGATATATATTTTGAATCTATAGCTATATCAGGGAACGGCGTTTTCAGAACGCTTAAGGGAATTGCCATGTTAGTTATAGATAATGTGAAGCGTAGTTTTGACGTTTCAGTAAAACCTCCGGAGCCATCTGTCATTCCAGCATCATCTGTCATTCCGACGAAAGCCGAAATCCAGGCTAAACCATCCACCAAAGAGAAACCTCCTGTCATCCCGAAACCACCTGTTACTTCGGAGCTGCCTGTCATACCAGAGCCTTCTGTTACTCCAGAACCATCCGTCACACCGGAACCACCGGTCACACCGGAACCTTCTGTCACACCGGAACCTTCTGTCATTCCCGAACCTTCTGTCATTCCCGCGAAGGCGGGAATCCAGGAACAACCTTTAACCGCACCTGAGAAAAAAGAAGCCAAACCACACGTCATTCCAACGAGAACAACACCAATTGAAGCTTCTGTGGACTTAAAAGACAAGCCGAAGATCGGTTTATTAAAACGGATAATTTGTTTTTTATTTAAATGGGCAAGGAAATAATTATGCAAGACCAGACCCAATTACATCATCAATTTGACGATTTACACCAGATCCAATCCATTCTGGATCGCATTACATCCGATGCAGGCACACATGGCGTTTACCTCGTTGACGACAGCGGTTTTCTTATAGCTGAAGCAGGTGACATTGAGTTGGATCGCACTGCATTGGCAGCGCTTATCGCTGCATCTTTTGCCGCGACATCAGAGATTGCCAAATTGTTGGGGGAAGATACCTTTACGCAGCTTACTCAACAGGCTGTGAATCGTCACATGTTTATCAGTAAAGCTGGGAAACGACACATTGTAATTGCCGTATTCGGTAGAGAAACTAACCTTGGGCTGGTTAAGCTATATGTTGAAAAGGCTGTTGTTCATCTTGGGGTTTTACTTGACTATGAACCACCGGCACTGACCGGCAACGCCGAAGAAACCGATTTGTTGAGTCAAGTGTTAATACCTGATGCAACTTCAACTAAGGAAGCTAATTTACCGGTATCAGAAGATACTGATATTATGGAGTACTTCGATGATATTTTAGAAGAAGAGGAACCGGTTGAAGAATCTGTTGACAAAGAGTCTGATAGTAAACACGAAAGTGATCTGGCACACGATACAGCGGAGGAACCGGTCTGCAAAACTTCAGATGTTGAAGAAGATTTGATTGAAAGTATAATAATTGATGAAGAAAAGGAGGGTATCACTGAACCGGTACCTGTTACTGAAGAACTCATCGAGGACATTGAAAACCTTGAAACAGATGAGATAATTGAAAAAGTATTTACAGATGAGGAATACCTTAATAAAGAAAGCATAATAGAGGAAGAACCGGCAGAAAAAAGCATAATAGAAGAAGAAGTTCTGTTTCGAAACATGAAAGACGAAGCTGCTGAAGCTGATGAAACAATGGATGAATTTGATGAGGATGATTTCCTGGATGAGATTGCTGAGGTTGAAGAAATAACAGATGAGTTAATCGAAGCGGACATCATCGATGAAAAGCTCGAACCGGAGATCCGACGGATAACGGAAGCGCTAAAAGAAGAAATGGCTCAATTGATAGAACAGAGCGAAGAACTTAAAGCAGAACTATCACTGAAAGAGGATGATGAAAAAGATCCTGACACAGAAGAACCGACTCCTGAAGAAGATGATATAGGGGAAAAGACCGTCGCTGAAGATCGGAAAATAGCGGATGAAACCTATGATGATATTATTGATAAAGCTGCTGAAATAGTTGATCAGGAAGAGATTATTTCTACTGTCGAGGAAATAACTGATGATATAGAGATAGCTGCAACTGATGATAAGACTCCCGAAGTTGAAGATGCTCCTGCAACAGATGAAGAAATACCTGAAGTCGAAGATGTGTTTGCAACAGATGAGGATATACTTGAAGTCGAAGATGTGGTTGCAACAGATGAGGAAACAATTGAAATTGAAGAAGAAGTTGTAGGCAGCGATATAAAGGTTGAAACCCTTGAGGTCGAACAAGATAAAGAAAGTGAAGAAAAAACGTTAATTAAGAAGAAAAACCCGCCGATAAAAAAAGTAAGTTCCCTGATTGGTTAGACGAATTATGAAGGATAAGTCTGTAAAAATATTGATATTAGATGACAGTCAGGAAATAAGTGAAGAAATATGTAATTATTTTTCCACCCAAGATTCAGGTATCATACCTCTCGCTACTACTGATCCCAATCAGGTCAAATCCATCTTGGCTGAAAACAAAGATATCAAGCTTATTCTATGTGATTTCTATCAACCGGGTATGAGCAGTATTGACCTGTTGCTATCCGTCCGCGAGGAATTTACCGATGTTCTTTTCATTATGTTGACCGGATGTGATACCTGCGAATTAAATGGCATCGAAAAGAAGGACGCCTCGGTGCGTGTATATAAAAAGCCTTTCAATATCGGTGAATTGACACGATTGATAAATGAAGTCCTTGTTGATACATCCCCTGGATTTGATGGTGTAATTGAATCGGTAGAAATGGCAGATATCATACAATTAGTCGGATTAGGTCAGCGAACAGTAGAACTGAGACTTACAACAGGGATTGGCACAGGCTCGGTTTTTTTCGAGAATGGTGAAGTTATTCACGCTGTTTATGAAGACCTGGAGGGTGAGGAAGCATTCTATGAGATATTCAACTGGATGGGCGGGCAATTCAGCATATCAAAACTAACAGCCATCCCAGAACGCACCATTGAACAATCCTGGCAGGGATTAGCGCTGGAAGCCACTCACCGTCAGGATGAAGCACGGATTGCCGCTGATAGGGAATTAGGTTTCGATCTTGATCTACCAATCGAAACTAAACCGGATGACATGGTTATCGAGACGGACGATGATCTTAAAGAGCTGTTTGAACAAGATGAAAAACCGACTGAAGCCAGTAGCGTAAGCGTCCCCGCTTGCGATGAAGACCAACTCGATACACAGGATGAGCAACCCGAAATCGCTGAAGACACAGAATCAAGCTTTGATATAGATCAGATGATCGAAGAAGAACTTATAGATATGGATATTGAGACAGACGAGGATCTGGAAAAACTGTTTAAAGAAGATGAAAAACCGACTGAAGCCAGTAGCGTAAGCGTCCCCGCTTGCGATGAAGACCAACTCGATACACAGGATGAGCAATCCGAAATCGCTGAAGATACAGAATCAGACTTCGATATAGATCAGCCTATCGAAGCAGAACTTGAAGATATGGTTATTGAAACCGATGAGGATCAATTCGATTTGCACGATGAGCAACCAGAGATATTTGAAGAATCTAGCGAGGAAGACACATTAGTTGAACTACAGGTAGAAACACCTGTAGAAGAGGTAGATTCTAAGGACAACGAAAGCAATGTCAACCACGGCGGGTTGACAATTGACGACACTGCTGTCGATCCACTGCGGTTGACAGAGGCGAAAAGCGAGGCAGAAGTCCAACCTGTTAAACCTGACGATACCGAACTCGAAAAAGAAACCGAGTCTTTTGATGATGCTCTATCGGTACTTTCGCAACTTTATAACAGGGAATATGAGAATCAGCAGGACGATTCAGACTCTAATTCAGTAATTGAAGTTGATTTCTCCGAAGACAGAGATGTTTATGACTGCTTTGCTAAAAGCGACATAGAAGAGAATAATTACCCGAAATTGGATGAACAAATGGAAAAACCTGAAAAACAGCCTGTCTTAACGGATGATTCCCAAAAGGATGAGGTAGAAACGCTACGTCAGGTGTTAACAACTGACGCTACTCCCAATATGAGTTCCCACGATAGTCCGACCAAGGAACTTCATCGTATTGAGAAATCACCTGTTTCAACCACCGATTCGACTACAGAAGTTGAAGCTAAGATGGATATCGAACCAGATAGCGCTAAAATCCCAGTAGCTCAACCATCTTTTCAGGACTTAAGTGAAAAGGCGTTTCTGCCTGATGCGGTTAAACCTATGCCCATCCTCGACACTGTAAGTCATCCGGAAACTCCGGGATTGTCTGACTCATCAGCATCCCCCTTAGATCCGGTAGATCATACACTCCTGTCCGAATCATCGGCGCCACCCCCTGCCTCGGTAGATCACCAAGAACCATCCGAACAACCTGACTCCACAGATCAATTACCTCCACCCGATGTAAATGATTACAAGAATGATATAGAGCCTGTCATCAAAGAACCTGAGCCGGTTCCTGGTGAATCTCCTGCGAGTCAGACCATCCCGGAGTTTCGGGATGGTCTATTAGACGAAACAATTATGAGCGTCGAGGCTGATAGAGTGATAGATCACTACTTTAATTATTTTCCTTCGACGCAAGACAAGGTCATAACTGGATTGCTTCCACTTGACACGCTGCCTGTAAACATCCGAAACTACTTCCAATTCACTTTTCAGCAATACCTGTTAAAAGTCATTAATTATGATGGGACGCCCTTTGATTTCACAAATGAAAAGGTTGTGCTTTCTGTGCAGAAATTACTGACAGTAATATATTCCACTTGGGAAGTTCCGAGAGATACCTATTACGAAGTTCTTATTAATGCAGTTAATTATGAGTTGGCTAGATATATTGATCCGGTCGAATCCGCAGTTGACATCTTATTCACAAATTCTAATGGGGTTATTTCTGATATCAAGCAGGTTGTTAATAATCTGATTGTATCTGAATTGATGGATAAGTGTTTCCATTATCTCATTGATGACCTGGATAAATATATTGACCACAGTATTAATTATGATACGCTTAGGCGTTCGTGCAAGGAGGCAATACTGTCTATTGACGAGGATCAACGGTATCAATCCGTTCGCAATGCAATGCAACGCATATTTGACATAATTACGGCGGGGACGGGAATCAGTTATAGGTATCTATGCTATGGCATAGTTAAGGATATGCTGGATGCTTATGGTCTGCCTCAGATAGCCAGCTATATTGAGTCAGTCGGGGATGGAGGACAAAAGGTTTTTAATGTTACGGATTTAGACAGGTCGTTGGAAAATTTCAGACTACCGGATTAAAGTGAGAAAGTAAGAAAGCGAGAAAGTGATCTATATAATATATTACTTTCACACTTTTACGCTTTCTTACTTTCTCACTTTTTTACTTGCTCACTTCATTAAGACCATCTTTCTCACCGCCGAATATCCTGTGGCTTCTAACTTATAGAAGTATACTCCTGCTGCCATTTCTTTACAGTTGAACATCATCTGATGATTTCCAGCCTCTTGGTTCTTGTCAACCAGTTCAGCGATTTTACGACCTATTATATCGTATACCAACAGCTTAACCGGACCGGCAGTCTTCAGGGAGTAATTGATGGATGTAGTCGAGTTAAACGGATTAGGGTAGTTTTGATCCAGCGACCATTTTAGAGGTAATAGTGTTTCATCCTCAATGGCAAAATCCGGTCCGACATCGAGTGAAACTGGGATGTGGGTTATTCCATCATCGGCGTTATGTTGGAACTCTATCACGACACCGTAGGAATCCTCGTCGAGACCTTCCGAATTTATAACTATGTCAATCGTTACTTCTTCGCTGGCGATCAAAATATCCGATCTGGGCGAATAGTCAATCCAACTCGAATTGGGAGCCAACTCGTACACACCAGCCATATCGCCGCTTGGATTATCAAATACTGTTGCAAAAGCCCATACCATATTATTCCATTTAGGTGTGATACACGCTCCACCGCGACCTTTGAAATTAGCATCTAAATAACCAAGGTCGGTTATGAATATTACTTCACCGGTAACAGGATTCATCTTGAAGATGGAAACATTCGGATGTTCCGGGTCTTCCTCAAACTCTTTATCGGAGATGATATATAGATTGTAACCATCAGGATCGTCGCGGAACCAGGCGAAGCCATAGCGTCGGATACGTTCATTATCTCGTGGATCATTAGGGTCAAAATTATCTACGGATACGAGGGTTGAATCAACAATCTCTAATTTATGCAATGGATTGTTTATTCCTCCGGAATAGATTGCGCCTGTAGCTGGATCAATTGCTATGTTGCGTACATTGGATAATCTTCCTGGCGTTTCCCATGTTTCAACAATCTCAAAACTCTCCGGATCAACCTTGTATATTGCAGTATCACTCGTTGTGCAATACAGATGATCATCATAATAGTCCATATCCCGAGCGCCGTAACCTCCAAAGGGCTGTTCAACCGCTTCGATGAATCGACCCCAACGGTCAAATATATAGAAATAGTTCTCTGAATTCTGACTGTTGTTACTGCCGGAAACAATCCATTCGTCATCAATGTAAATAATTCCGTTAATGCGAGAATCACGGGGATCAAGCGAATCGGTAACCGACCAGCTTAACATATCCTCCCAAGCCTCATCAGAATCATCCCTCTTCGTAGTAGCGTTTGCGTCTCCGTTTGCGTCTTCGTTTGCATTCAGGCTATTACGTAATGGTCCACCGCTTTCGCTTTTCCCCGAAAGTTGTTCATCATCATCAAACACATAAACATATCTACTGGTAAAGTTAAGCGTACCGTTACCGTCATTGGAAATATTTAAGCTTGTTTCAACAATCGTTCCTGGTCGAACCTGGTATTCAAAGGAATCTTGATTGTTGTTGAATTCCGGATGAAGAAGGGCGAAATTTGCAGGTGTAACCCGATCTTCCTCTATCGTATACCCATCATCGTCATCACCAAAGCGGGTGGAGTCATTATATCCCTGAGCTCGTATAGTCACTTCGTATCCATCGCCAATCAGGATGTCATCAATCGCAAATTCACCTTCCTCATCGGTTACACCCCAAAAACCACGCGTAGTTGTGATTTCTGCTCCCACAATGGGATTCCCAGTTTCATAGTCAATAACCCAGCCGGCTAATGTGCCTACTATCAATTGGGTAGCTGTAGTGAACTTAATCGCCATTTCATCCTGCAGACGCATTGCGCCGGGGTGAAACTGGTTCCAGTAAGTATATTCCAATCCATCACTGTCATCGAGGTTGCTGATGCCGATAGTGGCGTAAGGAGTATCGTTATGTGCCGGTGCTTGACCGTTTGTTACTTCTTTATATTGGTATACAATAATACCGTTGCCACTGTAAGTGGGTTGCATTCGTACATCGTATAGAATCAATTGGAAAGTTTCAATATCACCAACTCCCCTGTCGATAAGACGATACACCCGGCTCCATTCGACTATAAAACGTCCTTCGTCTTCGTCATAATAAGTATATATCCCGCCATTATTGTGTGTTATCAGGTTATCCCAGAACACACAAAGCTGGGCGTTGGGTCCTAAAGCCTGTGCAATATGACGATTGCGAAAATCAGCCAGTTCGCGCTGATTGCCGAAAGCCGCCCAGCCGTTAGTACAGATAGTAAGTTGGTCAAATTCCTCACCATAGTATTTGAATGTGAATGGAAGCTCAACCATAACGCTCCGATCCTGGTTATCACCACTATCCCGGAGTCCTGTGTCTTCACCTTCGAAATCGTTTTCGTCTTCGCGGGGGTCTATCTCAATCCATTCGTAAACTGGGGTCATTTCCCAGCCTTCATCGCCCGAATCAAAGCAGACGTATCCGTATTCATCAGGACCAAACGGCGCTGTTACCTGTTGATGGCTGACCGGTATCTTTAGTGAGGTTGTATCGCAAAATCCATTTTCAACCTCGATTGCAAGATATACTTCAACTTCCATACCTGGTATAGTATATGGATGGGCGCTAACCTCGAAACGTCTGCCGGAGACTGTTTCAGATCCGTCAGACGCTATCTCATCATAACGGGACTCGGCTTGGATTATTCGCACCAGGTTAGTTTCACTCCACAACGTTGCGGAGAATGCCGGCAGTGTTTTTCTACCAATATTAGTTATTTCAATATCCAATTCGGAAAAGCTGCCCGGTTCAAGCTCGTCTTCGATTATATTTATATCTGTAATGGAGATTCTCGGTGATTCAATCTCGATTACAGCAAGTGATTCCCAGTTGACGTTTTCTTTGGATGTATTAACCGCTAAAAGAATCATCTCACCGTCGGGAGCGCTGTTGTGAATATCCAGATCAACCAGAATTTCAACCGTTTCATCTCCTTCGGGAACGTCGTCCGTTTCAACCGGATCACTGGTAACTTCAGCCCATTCTGAAAGGGATTCTGCTGTTATCGTTATCGGACCTTCAGGAACATCTGTTCCGAAGTTCTTGAGATAGAGTGTGATTTCAATACTTTCACCGGGATTCGGAGTACCGTCCTCATCGTCCTCGATTTCCCATTCTTCAACACCCAAGTAATAGTCCATCTCGGTGATTTCCGTTTCGCCAAGGTGAGCAAGGTGGTTGTGCTTGGTCACGGTGACCATCATTTCGCCTTCACTAATGTCGTCTGCCGGGATTAGAAATATCGCGACACCTTCATCATCGGTGTAAGCAGTTAAGTGCAGTTCATCATCAGGTTTATATAAGCATACCAAAGCTTCCGGAACCGGGATTTCATCTTCAACGTCTTCTACGCTGACAGCAAAGTAACTTTCACCGAGTGCAATTTCCTCTTCATAAGTAACTTCAATCTCACGAGGTCTACCAGTGAGAATATGTGTACCTGGATCACCGATCAGGTTGTTCCATTCCATAAAACTCATATAGCCGTTATCAAAACCGTTATAAGCTCTCCACAGTTCATATTTTCCGGAATTGAGACCCCAGCCAAACGCATAAGCGCCATCTTTATATATACATTTCCATACACCGCCTGACATCATATTGTTGAACCTTACATTAGTGCCGGCAGTACAGGTCCCGATTGCCCCAACACCACCGCCTCTGGCACGGAAAATCGACTCTGTATTTCCAGTTGTGTTGACGAAGTCACCAGTATTACAAGAGATCGCTAATACTGGTGGATATGGTCCATTTGTATTAGGGAGATTATCCAATACATGCACTGGTATATGGTTCATACGCTGGTAAGCACGGTAATGAAATATTGAAACGCCCCAATCAAAAGCTTGAGTTACAAAATCCTGATTGTCTCTAATTTCACCATCAACATTATGATACCAATGTCTGACCTCTTCAAAACCAAGATTTAACAGTTCTCTACGAACGTACCTCGCAACTAATACCGTACTGTACCCATTACCAGGATAACCGGCAACAACAGCGCCTTGCAGGCACCAGGAGTCATCGTCCTCTATCGGAGGAGCAACCTCATAACTCACAATCTTATTGACTACTCTATTCAGTTCGTTCATACTGCTGACCGATAATCTGCCAACTGCCACATCCGGCAGAGGATCGTTGCCATCAACCCTGGAATAGTTATAATCACCATACTGTGTGGCAGCTCCAAGAGCAATTGAACCAGTCGCATCACCGACAAGTGCAACGAATTCGACCGGAACATCCCAATCATCATAAGCATCCCGTATCAGATTCATAATAGTATTCACCCCGGCGGCGTTATTAACGTATTCGACCACAACTTTATGTCCCTGGCGATTGCGCCACTCAAGTAGCGGTTCCATTGCGTCTTCGATGCCGTTGACTCTCGGTATGATGTATAGGTATGAACCACTTTGAAAATCATCGCGACTCGGTTCGGGAGGATTGACAACCAGATTCTTCAGGATGCGGTTGACATAACGCGAAGGTCTGAGGCGATCCGGATTCTCGACCACGTTTCGTCCCTTACCCTCGTACACCAGATTGAATTCAACATTATCATTAAACCTTGTTTCCCCGGTAGCCGGATTATATTGAACCGGATAAACCGTAGTCTGGACTATGCGGTGTCCGCGCAGGATAGCGGGTTCGCTGATTACTACCGGTTCCGGAGGCCAAAAGCCATCGTAAGAGAGGTATTCATCGATAGGTTCTCCGGGAAGGTCTACATTGACTGTTCCATTTAGAGAGGGTACTATAAAGGGAGTGATTTCCCTTTCAATATGGAAATCAATGTTAGTGACTTCTAAATGAACGCCGGTAGTAGGTGGAACCAGTACAGCACGCGCAATCATCGGCAACTCGGGCCAACCTTCGCGAGTTGTGGCAGGTTCGAGTCCGACTACGGGACGGTTGTAAGCGACACCGTTGAAATCTACTGATTGCATATCTACATCAGCGACCTCTATCTTCAGGCTTGTAGAAATCTGGTCGTCGCTCCCAATTGCGACTGTTACAGCGTCAGAAGACTCAGTCTGTGAATACATACCAACTCCGAAAAGCAGAGAAGAAGGCAGAAAGCAGAGTGAGAAAACTATCAATGCGGTGAGTTGGCGAGACAACATAAAATACCTCCGAATTCATTAGATTTTGTCAGGTGTTCACACCTGACAAAACAGTGGTGAATGTGAACTTTGCTATTAGATGGTTCTATTTTCACCGCAGAGATGCACAGAGTGTATTACATAAGACAAATTATATTCTGCGATTAATGCGATTAAATAGTTCTATTAGCATTATTACCTTTAATAATATAATAAAAATACTTATAATTTGCAATAATGGATTTTGTTAAATCTGATATTTGTTTGCAACGTTTATCAATTGTACTAAAAGTTAAACGTTGAAATTGAAAAAAGTATTTGCTTTTTATTGATCTAATGTATTATCATTAGTTTTTATACAAAATCTTGCAAGTAAGAGCGTATTATTTTTCAACGAAGTGATGCAATCTTGTAAGGGGAAATCAGGGGACAGTATATCTATTTTATAAATTGTCTGAAGTTTTCCAAGGACATAAGATAAAATAGGTATACTGTATCTAATGACAAACCCTACCACGCATTCCCGAAGGGAATAAATATGAATAGCGGTGGGTGAAAACCCACCGAATCGAAATGCAAACCCTATAGCGACCCCGAAGGGGTCGAACAAGACACTTCATAAATCCTGTTTATTCAACCCCTTCGGGGTTGTTTTTGTTTGCTTTTACACCCTCCACCGGTTCACACCGGTGGCTATTCATATTTAATCCCTTCGGGATTTTTACAGTAAATCTGCGTAATCTGTGTAATCTGCGGATAGTGATTTGTTTTCTTAATCTGCTGTAACAACAACATCCGCCAACCCCATTTTCATATTCATATATCGAGCCATCACAAACAGCATATCAGAGAGACGGTTTATGTATTTTAATACCTGTGGATTGACCGATTCACTTTTTGCTAATGCAACGATGTCCCTTTCAGCGCGGCGGCAGATCGATCTAACTACGTGCAGAGCCACCGCGGGTGGTACTCCGCCTGGTATAATGAAATCTCTCAAGGGCGGTAGTTCTGTATCCATTTTATCAATAGCATCCTCTAAGAATCTCTCAGCGTTTTCAGATAGTCTGATTATTTTACGCCCTTTTCCCGCTTTGTCTTCAGATGCAGCCAAATCGGATCCTATTTTGAACAGATCATTTTGAACCTTATGCAGCAGCTTGTCCTGATCTTCCGGTAAACCATGCGCTCTCACCCAACCAAAAAAGCTGTTAAGTTCATCAATAGTGCCATAGGCGTTTATCCGCTTTGAGTCTTTATCTACTTTCCCACCTGTATAAAGACTGGTTTTTCCGGAATCACCTGCTTTAGTATATATTTTCATTGATTTCTCGTGTTTTATTTGTTTGTAATTGGTAAATTTATTTGTATAATATAGCTAATAACTTAACGTTTAACCACAAAAAAAGGAGTACACATGAATCGTATTCTACTTATCGTTATTTGCCTTGGTTTATTAACGCTTGCAGCCTGTAAATCCAAGGATACAACCGAACAGAAGGCTGAAATTAAAAAAACGGAAACAACCAAACCAGAGTCTGAAACTATGTCAAGTGAAATTACCGAAGTTGAAACCAGTGATGAAGTTACTTCAATTGATAAACTTACTCCACCTACAAAGGAAGAGGTCGGTGACCCTGAAGAAGTAGCAGTAATTGAGACCGCAAATGGCAACATGGTGGTCGAGTTCTTCCCTGATTTAGCGCCGCTGCACGTCGCTAACTTTAAGAAACTCTCCAGATCTGGATTCTATAATGGAACAACCTTCCATCGCGTAATACCTGGTTTTGTGATTCAGGGCGGTGATCCAAATTCCAAGGATGATGACCCATACAACGATGGTCAAGGTGGACCGCCTTGGAGTGTTAAAGCCGAGTTCAACTCTACCAAGCACGAATTAGGCATACTCTCAATGGCACGCAGTCGCGATCCCAACTCTGCAGGAAGCCAGTTCTTCATCTGCCTCGGTCCCACGCCGCACCTTGACAATCAATATACGGTTTTTGGCAAGGTTATAAAAGGGATTGAGGTTGTTGAAAAGATCGGTTCAAATCCCCGCGATCCTCAGAAAGATGCAAAGAAACCTGCTGTGGTTATGACGAAAGTCAAGATCGTCAAGAAATCTGAAATCTCGTAGACGCGATACTCTTGTCGCATGAAGCCTTAATAAAGTAGACGCGACACTCGCAGACTGTCCGAGAATATCTATAGTGGCTCGTTCTAGCAGGTCTTGCGCTTTAAAGCGTGTGACCTGCCGGTTTGTAACCTTCTATTATTATGATACAAACGTCAGGTCACACTACGACTTCGTCGCAGCAAGACCTGACGGAACAGGTGGTTTATCTATTCTCGGACAGCCTGCTCCTGTCGCGTAGTTTCTATCCGCAGATTACGCAGATTTTTTAATCTGCGTAATCTGCGGTGCATATTTCCTTTACTTATGTTGAAGAATAATTACATCTGGTCTATTTACATAATATTTCAGTTTCTTGCAGTCGCTTCCCAAGCAGGAACTGGTGAAGGTCCGGATGAAAAGATTACTCCTGTTCAAACGGATCGATACTGGGTGTTTCTGGAGCGTGAGCATAAATCAGCGGTTGAACTTGACCGGGACTTAGACGAAGCTGCGAAAAGCCTATCCGCTCGATCACTAACACGTCGGCATAAAGTAATCGCTCGCGAGCCATCCGTCCGACAATGTGATCTACCGATCAGTCGTTCCCAAATTGAAGCAATAGAAGCAACCGGATGCCGTGTTGTCAGACAGTTGCGATACATTAACGCCGTTACGGTTACAGGCTTGCCTTATGCACTGAATGCTGTAAGACGACTTGGTTTCGTAAGTGAAGTCCGTCCGGTGATGGCATATCATAGTCTGAATAATGTTCATTCGTCAGCGCGCAAACAGCACGATCAGATCATAACAGATAATGATGAGCTTTTCGGACGAGCCTTGGACCAGTCTCTGATGGTAAACGTACCGGCGGCTCACGATGCCGGTTACCGCGGGCAGGGCGTGTTGATCGGTGTGCAGGATACCGGTTTTGACAACCTCGATCATCGCGGCTTTCGCTATATGGAGATAGTCGACGCTTACGATTTCCTGAACGGTGATGATAATGTCGCCGATGAAGGAGATCACGGCAGCGGTCGGCACGGAACCAGGACGCTGTCAGTTATTGCGGCTCTGGATTCGGGAAGTTTTATCGGTGTAGCGCCGCAAGCTCAGTTTGTGTTAACTAAAACAGAGAATTCCGAATCGGAAACCCCGGTAGAAGAAGACATCTGGATCGAGGGACTCTGGTTTCACGATTCGTTAGGTGTGGACGTGCTTTCATCATCACTTTCGTATCGAGCTTGGTACGATTGGGAGGATATGGATGGACGCACAGCGGTAACTACTCGCGCTGCGGATTCCGCCGCTGCGGCGGGAATTGTTATTGTCAACTCAATGGGCAATACCGGATTATCGGACTATCCCGATTCCAAGATGGGAGCGCCTGCCGACGCTCGTATGGTGATCAGCGTCGGCGGCGTGAGAAGCAACGGTGAATATTGGGCAGTATCATCGCAGGGACCGACCTACGACAGACGTATCAAACCGGACGTCGTCGCTCGCGGAGCTTCAGTTTACACAGCATCCAACCTGAACGACACCGCTTATTTCTCACACAGCGGAACATCATTTTCATGCCCGATAATCGCAGGTATAGCAGCGCTTATTGTACAGGCTCATCCTTATCTGTCGCCTGCCGAAGTGATCGATATACTACACCAGACGGCGAGTATGGCGGACGAACCTGATACACTGCGTGGTTACGGCATTCCGGATGCTCTCGCTGCTGTTGAGGAAGCAGCTTCAAGACAAGTAGCTGATAATGTGAATATTCCTCAGATATTTAACTTCAATGTTTATCCGAATCCATTCAATGGACGATTGAATCTGCAATTCATGGGTGATAGAATGCCACGAACTGTTCAGGTGTTTGATATTAGCGGAAGGAGGTTGAATATCCCGGAAATATTGGATAAGAATATTTATAATGGATTGATAACTGTTGATTTTGATGGGCGAGCATCGGGAGTGTATGTAGTGAAGGTTTATAATGGTGATTTTATGTTCACTAAGCGAGTGGTCTATATCAGGTAGCGTAGGCGTCCCCGCCTGCGAATCCTGACAACTTCAGTATCGTAGCCCGGTTTCGGCGAAACCGGGGCTTTTTTTAATAAAACAATCCCGGATTTGGAAAATCCGGGCTACTAAGTAACAGGGTCACCACCATATTGACGAAACGAAACACTTACCACACGTTCCGGTATTCCTTTGAGACGCACAACACGAAAAGCAGAGTGACTTACAAATAGAAAAGCGCTGTCAGAAAAAGCCTGACAGCGCTTTTAGTTATGAACTTATGTCATTGGATCACTATTTCAGCAACACTAACCTTTTTGTCTGACTGAGTTTTCCAGCGTCAAGGCGAAGAATGTAGATTCCGGTGGGAAGTGAGTACCCGTTGATCTCGGTCTGGTGCTCACCCGCCATTATCCAGCCGTTTGATAATGTCTGAATAAGTCGTCCCTCAGTATTGAAGACAGACAACCTTACATGAGTAGCTGCAGGTAGATTATAGCTTACTGTAGCAACAGCATTAAATGGGTTGGGGAATGAACCCAGCAGCACAGAGGTAACAGGAATATTCACACCCTGTTCACCTACACCCTCCAAATGAAGCACGAGGATAACCATGGTTTCTTGATCTGCGACAATTTCAATATCATCCTCCGCCGTTCCAACATCCTCCAGTAAGGCGGTAATGCGATAATTCCCGACCGGGACCTCCTCGAAAGCAAAGCCACCTCTATCGTCGGTTTGAGTTTCGAGAGTTTCACGTTCTCCGATCTCAATAATGACATCTGCGTTAACTGCTGGTTCGTCATCCTCGGTGGATACCGTTCCGCTGACAGAACCAAACTCGTCATCATCGTTGTCGATGACAGTGATCGTGATCGTCTCTTCGTCAGTCAGATTACCATCCATGACGATAAACGTTACCTCGTAATCACCCGCCTGCTCGTTGTCAGGAGTCCAGATGAAAACAGCTGTTCCATCTCCATTATCGGTGAATTCCGCACTTTCAGGAGGATTCTCGACAAAGAACGCTAAGTCGTCATCGTCGGGATCAGTTGCTTCCAAAGTGAATTCAAGAATCTGCTCCTCGTCCACTTCCCTGTCACCGATATGGGCTAGAACAGGCGGACGATTGCGACCGCCACCGCCGTCGCTGACACTGATCGTGATCGTCTCTTCGTCAGTCAGAGTAGCATCCGTGACAATAAATGTCACATCGTAATTACCCGCTTGCTCGTTGTCAGGAGTCCAGCCAAATTCAGCTGTGCCATCGCCATTATCGGTAAACTCAGCGCCTTCAGGAAGATTCTCTGCTGAGAACACAAGGTCGTCATCGTCAGGATCTGAGGCTCTTAAAGCGAATGCCAATTCCTCTGACTCTTCGACTTCCCAGTCACCGATTTCGAATAGAACAGGCGGACGATTGCGGTTGCTGACACTGATCGTGATCGTCTCCTCGTCAGTCAGATTACCCTCGCCGTCATCCGTGACAATAAACGTCACCTCGTAATTACCCGCCTGTTCCCAGTTAGGAGTCCAGACGAAATCCGCTCCGTTAAGCTCTGCGCCTTCAGGAAGATTCCTCGCAGAGAACTCAAGGTTGTCATGGTCAGGATCTAAGGCTTCTAAAGTGAATGTCAATTCCTCTGTCTCTTCAACCTCCCAGTTACCGATTTCGAATAGAACAGGCGGACGATTTTCGCCGCCACCGTCAAGCACGAGGTCAATCTCAGTATTCTCATCTTCGTTGACTTCAAGATCATCTTCAGCTCTTCCAAAGTCATCGTGTGAGGCTACAATGCCATAACGTCCCACGGGAACCCGCTCAAAGGCAAATGCACCTTCACGATCTGTTTGAGTTTCGAAACGTTCACGATCATTCTCAATAATGACATCTGCGTTCGAGACCGGTCTTTGCCCACTGAACACTCTCCCGCTAACTGAGCCAGTCTGAGCGAATGCCGGGAGCGCTAAGAAAAGCGCTAAGAAAAGTAAAATAAAAAGTTTTTGCATTACTGCCTCCAAATTTGTAGATTCGATTTTCTTGTAATTATGTAATTTGTGCAAAGCACGTGCCAGTAAAATATTTCAAATATTCAATTCTCAAATATAATAAAATGGAACCTTCATAGCAATCTCTATATACTTACTAATTGATTTTACACAAGAAAATACTCAATATTATACATATAGTTCTCACTCTATCAATATTACCGATCCCGATGTAATTGAACACATCCAGCATGTAGGAGTAGCGTTTTATGAAAAGGAGAAGATTGATGAAATTTAACAAAATCGATTGGAGATGGGCAAGTTCTTGCTTTTGGGAAATATGAACACATTTGCCCGAAATGTGTCTTGACAATGAGGGTAACCTCTTGTAACTTAATTATGAGTCCATTAAACCAGTGCGAAATGGGTTTTCCACAGGAAAACAGATGGACTATGTGAGGAAGGATCTTATTCTGATCCGCATAACATACCGGGATAAATGCCAGAACGAGCAAAAAGTCATTGAAGACTTTATCATACCTTTGGCAGGATATCCAAAGGCGTCTTATTCAAACAGAAAACAAGAACTCCGCATCTTATGCGGATCAATCTAATTATTAACATGCAAGGAGGAATCTCATGAGAAGATTCGTTTATTTCTCTGCTATTACCCTTATGCTCGGCATGCTGATGGTATCGTGTACAGCAGAAGACAGTTCATCAAAGGACAGCAGGGAGACTGTGTTGGATAGGAATGTCCTGATTGAGAAGGAGCTTATACTGGACATCCCCAAGGCGTCTCGTCTCTGTGATGAAATGGACATCTGGAAGGGATATGTCCATACAGACGATTGTAGTCTTTATTGTGGGCAGGAAGGACAAGGAACACCGATTGTACTTCTTCATGGCGGACCGGGGGCTACGCATCATTACTTTCATCCGCATTTCTCTCGGGCAAAGGATTTTCTTAAGATAATCTATTACGATCAGAGGGGATGTGGGATTTCCCAGTATTTTGAGGGTGACGGGTACTCCATAGATCAGGCAGTCGATGATCTGGAGAAGCTCCGTGAAGCATTGGGTGTCAACAAGTGGGTGGTTCTTGGTCACTCTTATGGTGGCACATTGGCACAAGCCTACGCAGTTAAATACCCCGAACACCTTGCCGGTCTGGTGCTTGTCGGGTCCGCTTGTAATGGATTGCCTGTCGATGTCGCTGGAACAAGGCAATACGAATTCATATCAAGCGAGGAGAGACAGAGAATTGGTGAGATATATAAATCTGAACATCTTACCCTTGAACAACTCGTGTTCAACATCCACTTAAATGGGGACTGGAAGCGGCAGAACTTCTATAAACCCTCTCAGGAAAAATTGGCAAGAAAGGCACTCTACGGTTGGAAACATGATGAGGGTTTACGCAGCGGTATAAACTCATCACTTGGAAAACTTGATTTCATGGACGTATTTAGCGAGTGTCCGATTCCTATACTTATCATGGAAGGGAAGTGGGATCTCACCTGGAATCAGGATAAAGCTAAGAAGTTGCACGAATGCTTTCCGGGATCCCAATTAACTGTTTTTGAAAACGCCGGTCACAATCCATTTGAGGATGTGCCTGAGAAGTTCTTCGCTGAATTGAAGAGATTCGTTTCCAATCTTGAGGATCTGTCAGAAGCGGAAATATCTACCTGGAAGCGTTACGTGGGAGAGCGTAATACGCGAAAGGAAAAATTTCTCAATTCAGAAACTGGATTTCACGAAGTAGTCTTTACAACCACAGAGGTTGCTCCGTCCGGCTTTGATACCTGGACCTTTTTCTGGACAGCCCCAGAGGTAGATTCTGATGCCATTTTTCAGTACATTGTGATTCAACCGGACGGAAAGGTGTATTTCCGGTACACCTTCAAAGTGAAGGAAGGGCAGGAAATTCGTTCCGATTTCAGGAAAGACTTTGCTGGCGGTGACCCCAAAGTCTTCTATAACCAGCATATCATCATAAAAATGTTAGTTGATAAGGGTGAAATTAGATTCCCCGAGAACGTTCAATTTCGCTTTGAGTTCAAAGGTACGATTGATGCCGTGCTGCAGTAAGTAGCACGCAATATTGCCGATCCATTGCATCCAACGAACTGACACCGCTGGCGCATGCATTGGTCAGGAGGAAAGAATGGAAATAAAGGATCTGAAGATGTCTTATACGGACAGGAAACAAGAATTTCGCATCTTATGTGGATCAATCTAATTATTGTTAGGCGAGGGAATTTGCAGCCATGAGGATAGAACCGATAACGGGAGATAAACTGTTCATACGGGAACATGTGCTCGATGATAGCGACGCATATACCGATTGGCAATGCGATCCTGATGTTGGGGAATTCTTGAGTTGGTTGCCGAGAATTGAGAATGAAGCCTTTCAGAGCCTGAAGGATGCCATCGAGCAACAATACATTGAAAACAGGCGCCGGTTCTTCATGGCTGTCGTAAGACGGGAAGATAAGAAGGTTGTTGGTGATGTAGGAATAACACTACTCAATGATCAGACTGGCAGCATCGGTTGGTTTATAAGGAAGCGATATTGGGGCAAAGGGTGCGCCGGTGAAGCAGCAGCCTTGATGATCAATTGCGGATTCACAAAGATTGGACTGAATACAATTCGCGCTTCCTGTCGAAGAGAAAACACAATATCCGAGAGAATCATGAGAAGATGTGGATTCCGCTTGTTTGATACCACAGAAAGACGACTGAATTATACTTTGAGATATGAGGACTGGAATCTAAAATCTGCTAATCAGTAACGTAGCCCGGTTTCTCCGAAACCGGGGCTTTTAATATAACTGTGACCGACTCCGTCGGACAGTATCAAGATGAGGTAGAAAAATGATTGAGTTTTTAAAAGACATCCTATTCATCATTCTCCTTGCTGGAGTTATCATTGGAGCATACTGGATTTTCAGAAGGATAGGCAAGAAACAAGTTAGCCAATCAATTGAGATCGAGCTTGCTCATGGTCGGGCATCTACAGATATTCTCGTTGCGGTGTTTCTCTATATTCTTCTGTTTTCCGACAGGATTGACGGGAGTAGAGTCATAATCCTTGGTGCAAGCCTGAACTATTTGCTCCTGTTACTCGGATGCGTGGCTTTCTATATAGACTTCAAAATAAGGCGGCGCACAACCGGTGCTGATCTTTCAGCTCCTTCTCAGTCAGGAGGAAATCAGTAACGTAGCCCGGTTTCTCCGAAACCGGGGGTTTTAATAAAACAACCCCGGATTTGGAAAATCCGGGCTACGATACTTGCATTTTATAGCCATATTGTTTATATAGAGTTATATCAGGCTTCAAAAGGAGGTTCATAGTGAGTGCACAAGACATCCGTTGGATTCAGCGCATCCAACATTTCAAAAAAGCATTTTCCCAATTGACCGAAGCTGTAGAATTAGCACAGCAGCGCAAACTATCGAAGCTCGAAGAACAGGGGTTGATACAAGCCTTTGAGTTCACCCACGAATTGGCCTGGAAAACGCTGAAGGATTTTCTCGAAAGCCGTGGCGTCCGGGAACTTTACGGCTCGAAAGATACAACCCGCGAAGCTTTCAAGACAGGTTTAATTGAAAACGGCGAATCATGGATGGAAATGATTAAAAGCCGTAACCTGACAACACATACTTATGATGAAGATACAGCGGCTGCTATTGCGGGCGACATCCTTAACAGCTATTTCAAAGAATTTAAAGCTCTCCGAAATAAACTTGAAGAGATGGCTCGTAAGGAATCGTCGTGAGCTTTGGTTTAACAGAAAACACCATCCAGAAAATCCGCTCTGTTTTCATCAAATACCCACAAGTCGAGAAAGCTGTACTCTACGGCTCACGCGCTAAAGGAAATTACCGTAACGGCTCCGATATCGACTTGACCCTGTACGGAGGTGAGCATTTGACTCGACAGGTGTTATATAAAATAATGAATAAACTTGACGATCTGCTACTGCCCTATACTATTGATCTATCCATATTCAGCCATATTACCGATCCCGATGTCATCGAACATATCCAGCGGGTGGGAGTAGGGTTTTATGAAAAAGTATCGTAGCCCGGTTTCTCCGAAACCGGGGCTTTCAATATAACAACCCCGGATTTGGAAAATCTGAGTTACGATACTGGACGAGTAGAAAGTCATTGAAGGGACAGACTTTATCGCGTCTTTGGCTGGATATCCGAAGGTTTCTTATACAGACAGGAAACAGGGAAGACGCATTTTAGGCGGGTTAATTTAATTGTTGTACAGCGTTTAAGATAGTATGTCTTGTAATCAAAGAGGTTAAACCAATATGGACTTATCAAGCTTGACAAAAAAAAGACGAGAGCATATTCAATCTTGTCGTGATAATAACGATAATTCCCATGAAATAATTGCTGGGCTATATTCTGACCCATCTCATTTCATTTATGAACTTTTACAAAATGCGGATGATGCAGGTGCATCAGAAGTAGTATTTAACTTAACTTTGAAATCTCTTGAAATAACTCATAACGGTAAAAGATTATTTGATTTCCATGATGTTGATTCGATAACAGCCGTAGGATCGTCAACGAAAAAAGATGATGTTAATACAATTGGTACTTTCGGATCTGGATTTAAATCAGTTTTTGCAATAACAAAAACACCAAGTATTCATTCAGGAGATTATCATTTCAGAATTGTTGATTTCGTAGTCCCTGAAATAGTAGAACCCTTAGATATTAAAGAAGAATATACGGTCATTGACCTCCCGTTCAACCGTCCGGATATATCATTCGAAGATGCCTACAAGCAAATATCTAACCGATTACAATCGTTAGAGTCCGAATCATTATTATTTTTGAGGAACATTCAAGAGGTTCAGTGGAGTACAGTTTCAGACAAGGGGCATTATTTGTCAGAAACCAATGGAGACAGGGCATTTCTGATCTCGCAGGTTAATGAGCAAAACAAGCAGAGAGAGTATCTGGTATTTAAGAAAAATATAGAAATAGACGATGCCAAACTAAGTATATCGGTTGCATATCCTCTAGATACTGATGATGGAGGTAAAGTCATCCCTGTACATGATTCCAAATTGTTTGTGTTCTTTCCTACAAATGAAAGAACAGGCCTAAAGTTTTTGGTTCATGCGCCTTATAAAACCACTCCTAGCAGAGAGTCAATTCCTTTCGAGGATAATCAAAATAAAATTATAACAAATAAACTGTCGATGCTAATAGCTGAGAGTATTCAATCAATTAAAGGGAAGGGATTATTGGATGTAAGTTTTTTAAATTTGCTGCCTATCTATCCCGAAAATGAACATCCATTGTATATGTCGGCATTCAAGAAAGTTAAAGAGATATTGACAACCAATCCACTATTGCCAACTTCAGATAATGGGTATGTAAATTCCAAAGATACTTTATTAGCACGAGAAAAGGAACTATCGACCTTATTGGGTAGTTCTGATTGTTCTAGATTATTTGAAAGAAAATCCTGGCTAAGCACGGCGATCACTTACGATAAAGCAAGGGAATTAAGGGATTATTTAACGGGTATATTGGATATTCCTGAAATTACTATGCAAAAATTCTGTGGGCAAATTACTGATGAATTTATCAAAAACAAACCAGATGAATGGATTGTGGAATTCTATGCCAATATAACAAAAAACAAAGCCTTGTATAGAGAAAGTACTAGTTATCAGAAAAAGGGGATTCTACGAGATCGCCCAATTATTCGATTGGAAAATGATTCACATGTCTGCCCAGAAAACGATTCCGGTGATTTACAGGTATACCTACCATCAAAAGGAAAGTCAAAATTCAAAACTGTTAAGAGAGCGATTGTTGAGAATGAAGAATCCATTGAATTTTTGAGGAGTCTTGGGCTTAAAGAGCCGGATATCATTGACGAAATTAAAGAGTTCATTATCACAAAATACCGAGGTAACTATATTGAGAAAGACGAATATATTGATGACTTTGAGAGAGTACTGACAATTTGGTCGCAGTCTGATGAGTACAGAAAAAGGGAGGTTGCGGATTTATTAAAGCAATCACAATTCATTCGATGCATAAATCAAAATAAGTCAATTGCTTATCAAAAACCTGGCAATGTCTATTTTGTCACAGACAAACTATTATCTTGGTATAAAGGAAATCCAGACAAAAATATTTATTTTCTAGAAATTGGTATCCAATTAACAGAAATAGGCAAGAAGTTTCTGGAAAGCATGAGTGTTCGATATGATTTAAAAATGTCAGGCACCAAGGACATCAGAGTTAATAGATATGGTTGGTATGAAAGAAGTGTTAGTGGGTTTAATCCCGACTTTGACATTCATGGGTTGTATTTTTCCCTTAACAATATGACTATTGAAAGATCAATATTATTGTGGTCAGTGTTGCTTAAATATGCTAACAAGCTGAAAGGTTATATAGAAACAAAAACCAACCAAAATCACCCATATATTAGTGGGAAAGAGAAAATATCAAAGGCAATGGATTCTTTAACTAAGAGTCCATGGCTCTATAGCAAGGAAATGAAGTTAATTTCTTCATCCATAGATCAAATAGCATTTGATGAACTAAATGATGATTACGAAAGGAAAAATGAAAACATCGGAAAGCTTGTTAAGGTACTTGGGTTCAAATTAGATGAAATTATCGAGTTTGAGGAAAAAACAGGTAAGAAGGTTGTATCTATCGAAGATTATGAGTTACTTCAGAAAATAAAGAAAGAACAGATCGGCAGTAAAGAAGAGCAAGAGGAAGAAGATATCTGGACTCCGGAAACAGATCCTGATGATGCGATTATAATTGTTGATGAATCAAGCTTTATAGAACATCTACAAGAGGATTTGTCTGGTCAAAACACAAAAGGAAATGTTAAAAATAGTAACTCCGATAATGCCCCTCTAGAAGAAAAGAAAAGTGATAGCAATTCAAACAAACCTCATGACAGAAAAGCGATAGGTGATTGTGGTGAATCTATCGCAAATAGATACTTAGAGGAAAAATTCCCAGAGTACGAAGTGGTTTGGCTCAATAAAAGTGGAAATATTGGAAAGGGCTACGATTTTGTAATAAGGGAGAATGACGAAGATATTGCCTACTATGAGGTTAAAAGCAAAACTGACGAAGCACCACGCCTATTTCAAATATCGGGAACACAGTGGAGTTGGGCGAAAAATTTGTATAATTCTAAGAGGGGAGGTATGTATAGAATTCTATTAGTCTCCAACGTCGGAAATAAAGAACCAAAAGTTAGAGAAATCAAAAACCCTATTGCACTATGGAATGCGGGAAAATTATATGCAAACCCTGTAAATATTGAACTGTAGCGGTATGAAATCGCAATATAACAATGTATTGCTCAATAAATCAGAATTGCTTTAAAAGAAAGCGGCGTCAAGACAAAACCTGACAGTAACGTAATCCGGTTTTTATCATAAACTGGGGTTTTTATTATAATAACCCCGGATTTGGAAAATCCGGGCTACGTATCACTCATCCGGCACTTCATAAGGATAGCATCTAATATCAACATAAGCGAATCCGGTCTTTCTGCGTTCTTCCTGTTCCTCGACCCACTTCTCGATTCCGATTTCCTTCATTCGTTTGCCATCAGTTAGAAGTGTCGGATATCCTTTGGCAATGCCAAGAATTCGATTGCAGGGGTATTCGTCGCAGGATGAACAAATATCGATTTCTCTTTCCTGTGCGCATTTCCTGATGCTGCAAGACGGATTCCCGCAGTTTCCGTTTCTGCAATTGTTTTCATCATTTATCTCGCACAGACCTTCAAGGAACTTCCAGAATTCCTTGAAACCCGGGATTTCACCTCCCCAGTACGTATATCCTTCCTTTTCCATCGATTCTTTCAAAGTCCGGGCTCTTTGTGGGATACGGTTATGTTGAGCGCAGAGCCCGCAATAGAGTCCGCAGTAGGTGACAAGTTTGAGGTTAGGCATTATTCGCCTCCAGTTATCATTATTCATCTCTTGTTGTCACTATTTTTCTCTTGTTGTCATTATTTTTCTCTTGTTGTCATTCCCGTGAAGACGGGAATCCAGATTGAGAGTTGTCCTCTAAACCAACCAAGTCGTCATATATTTTTACAAAGTAAGGTTAGCATTACTTTGTTAAGTGCGAGATTCGTGCAGGAAATAAGGGGACAGTATACCTATTTTTATAAATACTCTTTAAAATAACGATAGTCCCCCAGAAAAATAGGTATACTGTCCCCTTATTTCCCCTTCTATTCATGCAACAGGGCACGATAAATCGGCCCCTACGCGGAACTTATGATGTTTTAAATAATTATGAAATACTAAAATAAATACTTAACAAAGTAATGTTAGATTTAAAGATTTCAAACTGGATTCCCGTCTTCACGGGAATGACAATGTAGCGAACAATGACAATGTAGCGAACAATGACAATGTAGCGATACAATGACAATGTAGCGATACAATGACAATGTAGTGATATTTAGTCGAATATGAAAAGACCGGACTCCTAACTCTTCTTCGATGTCTCAATCCTGACTTGCGCATCGTTTTTTAATATCGTATTGAAATCAACATACCAACTCTCGCCAACCTTCACATTCTTAAAATCAACATCCTTTCCATCAACTTCCACACCTTTCGCCTCAAATCCATCTGGAGTTAAAGTATGAAACCAAACCTCACAATCATTCCCTTCAACCTCCAGCAATATACAATCATCCTTCACCAAATACAAATACCCAAATGAGACTCCCGAAGCTTCGTACCCAACCCGTACCTCCGCTCTGTCAATCCCCGCAGCGTACCAACGCGGTGAAAGCTTGACCTTCTTGAACTGCTTGAATTTATCCTCAATCCCTGCCAGTCCTTCAATCAGAGCATACAGCATAGCGCTCGAACCCCAGCCATCGGTCGGTTCGGCTTCGGGGCTGGTGCTGGTTTCAACGCTGGCTGCAGAGCCGTCGGGGGAATACCAGAGATAGGTCTCGCCCTTTTCAGAGATCATTTTATAATATCTTCGCAAGATGTCAACACCATATTTCTCAAATCCGTTATCGAAAGCTGCTTTTGCCAGTTCACCTCCCACCAATGGCATAATACCGCCGTTGATATATGCGCCGCCTATTAATTTATCATCCCCGAAAATACCATCGGGAAAAGGCGGATCAATGGAAAACCACTCGGCAAATGCGTCGGTTTCCTTACCCCGTTTGAGATATTCCTCGATGATTGATACTGCCATTTCACTGGTGGCAACGCCGCGGTTGATATTCATTGGATTGCTGAGGCTGAGCTGTGCTGCTTCATCCACTCCGGGAATTTCAACCGGCGTCAGTTTAACAAAATGCGTATAGAATGATCCGTTCCAGCATATCCGGTTCATAGCCGTCTTGATGTCGTCAGCCCTTTTCGACCACATTTCCGCTTCAGTAGACCTAACGAAGTAATCATACAACAAAGCCATAATCCTGAACGCTTCGTAGTATCCGCTGTTGTCGCCGTGCATAATCCCCCAAAATGTATCGTCGTTTATCTGGAATTGCAGCCAGTCGTGCCTACCTGCCGTATAAGCGAAATCCCATGTGTCAATAGTATACGCTCTTTTCACCAGTCCAAGTTTCTTATCCCAGCGCCAGGGATGGTTCAGGATGTATTGCAGCGCCTTTTCCATTTTTGGCAGCAATTTCAATATCCATTCATCATCGCCGGTTGCCTGCCAGGCAAGGAATGCCGCTTTGACAAACCGGTATTCAACGTCCGCTTCTACCGGAACCCGCACGTACTTTGTCCAGTTCTCACGCTCGCTGGGAAGCTTCTCCGGGAAGGTAGTGAAGTAATCGAATATCCTTCCGTTATCGGCTTGGGTCTCAGCGAAGTGATCTATCGCACTCTTCAGATCATTCTCGAAATATTTCACCCCTCTGAGCATATCCGAATAATCCCTGATCCAGATTGATTTCGCGTCGGGAGAACGGTAACCTCTGATGTTTTTCCCGTCTATCACAATGTCGAGGGCATCCTTTTCGAGGAAGGATTTGACCATTGGGTAGAGGTTGTCGAATTCGGGATGACCGGTTTTAATAGTGATTTTTTGATTCATGATTTCTCCGCAGATTATGCAGATTTTTTTGTTTAATGATAAGAGCAGACTGTCCCCATATTTTCCAGACAGACTTATACTGTCGGATCTATATTCACAGCAGATTAAGCGGATTAAGCGGATTAAACAGCGGACTCGATTTAAAAATCTGTTAAATCTGCGGAAAGAAAAGATCACGCGACAGGAGTGTCGCGTCTACTGATAAATGCAACTCCTTGCTTCATCTGCAAACGCTATCAGGCACTCAATATCAGCGTCAAAGAAATGGTCCGATGGCGCTAATATATATCCTCCCCTTTCACCCGCTTCTTCAAAGCATTTACGAACTGCTTTTCGTGTTTCATCAGGATGGCAATCCTTCAGGTAATGAAACTGGTCAAAGCCACCGATCATACATACGCGGTCTCCGATCCTTCGTTTTGCATCCTTCAGATCGATGTCTCCGCCCATTGATTGCGGTGTAAATGTTTCCATTGCGTCAGGATTCATATCGGCAATGCTTTCCAGAATCGGCATCATCCCGCCGCAGGTGTGATATACGATCCGCTGCCCGGCTTGATGCGCCAGTTCGATCAGTTCTGCATCATAAGGCGCTACAAATCTATCGAATATTGCCGGAGAAATTACCGTTGTTGAAGCTGAACCGCCTCCAAGCTCGAGTATGTCGAATTTAGCGCCCTTCATAGATTGAACATACTTCTTCTTTCGATCCCGGAATATCTTCAGAAAAGTATGCACCCATTCCGGATCGCTGAAGGTCTCCATAATAAGATTCTCGATGCCGAATAGAACCGTCGCATCCTGCCAGCAACCCGGTTGACCGTATATATCAAATCCGGGGATTGTCCCCCTGATTAAGCCTCTTTCGTCAAATTCTTCAGCTTGCCGATTGACTTCTGCTACGTCGCAAAGAGGAACGGGAGCATACTTGGCAAAGACTTCAATATCCGACTTCTCTTTAATCAACGGCTCAGTAACCCAATCCGTCTGTTCATTCCCCTGCAAAGTCATTGATAATGTCTTGACAGGCGTCATAATCTTGTAGCGGGTTGTTTTGTATGTTGAATCAGGGATGTTTTCTTCTTCAATCCTCCAATCATCCGAACAGGTATCCTGTATATAAGCATCAACCCAGTTAATCGGATCAAGCTGGAAATAATCAAAGAACTCCTGAACTGAAATGCCACCCATATAAGTCTTAAGGAAATAGGGCATAACATGATGAGTCGTCACAGGTAGCCTGTCCGGTGTTTCTCTGTTTATGGCTGATAGTAAGCGTTGTTTAGATTTCATAATTCATCCGCAGATTACGCAGATTATTTTTTGAAATACATTTAACTCGTTCCCATGCTCCAGCGTGGGAACGCATGCCTTACCATTCAGTTATACCCCAAATAACCCTATACATTCCCACGCTGGAGCGTGGGAACGAGTTAAAGACCTCGGATCATTTTGTTTCATTTTAACTCCAATAAAATCTTTTAATCCCTGTAATCTACAGATAAAACAATCATGCGACAAGAGCAGTCTGTCCGATAATAGTTATAGTTGCTTGTTCTGGCAGGTCTTGCGCCCTAAAGCGTGTGACCTGCCGGTTTGTAATCTTCTGTTATTTCGATACATGCCGTCAGATAACACTGCGACTTGGTCATAGCAAGGCATGACGAAACAGGTGATTTCACTATTATCGGACAGACTGCTTCGCGGGAATGACAAAAGAGGGGTTTTCGGTCAGGCACTAGTCAAAGATAAGCATCAGGATTCCTTTCTTCCTTTCTCACTTTCGCACTTCTATCTTATATTCCACTTCATAAAACCCTCCCACCCAACTGCACCATATTCTTTCGCAGAAGAACTGATTGGAATTTGCCATTGCATTGTGGAAGAATCTGAAAATACGTATTGCCAAGCCTTTCAATTTCGATTTACGGGCGATTATATGTTCGGGCCAATAGTTGAGCTTTTTGTATACCACTTTCAGATTCACTTCGGGGAGATAGTTCGGATGACCGGTTAACTCGTGAAGGTCGTGGTCGTAGTGCTCAAATGAGCGAGTGTTGTATCGACGCTGGTGGGTTAGATCATCGTAGTAAGATGGGTTTGAGAAGTGAGGGACGAGTATATGCAGAATCGCTCCATCCCTGCATACGCGCCACATTTCGCTGATTACCGCTAATTGATCGAAGATATGCTCGATGCAATGACTGCTGTAAATGCCGTCTATGGAAGAGTCCTTGAATGGAAGCTTAGTGGCGTCGGCAATTACATCGACACCCTCAACCTTAAGTATGTCTACCCCAATATAACCGGGCTTTTTATAGAATGAACTGCCGAGGTCTAATTTCATTTGTTATTATTGTTTTTAATAATCCTTCAACCAAGCAAATCATAATATAGAAATTACTATACAATATTCAAAATGTTTATTCAATACAGTAAGTAGAAATTTCAGTTATTACTATAATTCCTTGACTTATTAATAAAGGATGATTATATTTCTGCGATAATAATTATTCGTGTAGTATAAGCGTCCTTGCCTGTAAATGATTGCAATGCACGCAAAGACGCATACTGCTGAAATTAACCTGGAGAGTGTATGAAAACTTCAATTCTATTTTTGACTGTCCTTCTTGCCGTGCTTGTAATGTTCACAGGATGCAATATCTACAAGTTCACCGGTCCGTCGGACTCTCAGAAAAGCTTGATTGAGGAAGGTAAGCAGATGCTGCGGGATGGGGATTATGAAGGGGCGTTCAAGAAATTTGACGAAGCCCTGAACAACGATCCCAACAACAGCGAAATCCGCTACCTGCACGCCAAAGCTGCAATGCGCAGAACCGGCACAAATGCCATTACCATTGCTACTGAGTTGTCTCAGTTGGAAACCAATTCCGCAGACACATCAGATTTGCCCTTTATGAACTTCACTACTTGGCCTAACACTCGAGCAAATCCTTTGTATCAGGGTGTTATCATCGCAAATGAAGACCTTCAGATGATTAATGATGGCACTGCAACCGGAATCATTAAACCGAAAGACATCCAGTTAGATCTGGTGATTGTGCTTACTGTTAACGGTATTCTTCTGTTCCGCGATACTAATGGAGACAAAGCGATTGATGATACCGACATCAACCTCGAGGTGTTCTTCCAGAATGGTCGTCTGAATTTGCAAGGTATTTTTAAAATCTTCGAGCAGCTAGACGCTGAAGCCGTGAACAACCTGCTCACTAATATCAGCGACATTCTGAAGGTAAGCGGTGATGTAATGGGAGACTTCATTCGTAATATGGCTGAAGATGAAGAGAGCGGTCTTGACGAGGATGCGCTTGATCAAGTGATTGAGAATATCCAGAACGGCGCAGATATGTATCTCATCGAGATCGACGTTGACAACGACGGCGATGGGCTGATTGACGAAGAGCACTTGAATGGTATAGACGATGACGGCGATGGTCTTATTGATGAAGATAGTAACGGCAGACGGGGTCCATAAGGAGAAATAAAAATGAAAACAACTAAACATATTATCGTCATAGCTTTAGCAGCGCTCCTTATGACAGGCGCGCTCTATAGCCAACCGTTGCACAGCAGCTATATGTCAGTCGCCGCAATGGGAATGGGCGGTTCGTTTACAGCCTATCCCCGGGATGCAACGATGACAATAGTCAATCCCGCGTTATTAAACCGGGCAAAATTTCACCTTACGCTTTTATCTTTACCCTTCGGTCTCGATGATGACATAAACGACATTGTCAGTTTTATCGAGAACAATTCCGATGGTCTCTCAAACGTTGAGAATCTTAGCGACCAGGCAAAAGATGACCTTATAAAGGATGCGGAACCGATAGACGACACGTGGATCAACATCAACGTAAGTCCTTTCTTCTGACTGACTCTTCCCGCCACAAAACTTGGCGTGGCAATCTATGGCAATACCTTAACCGGAGTGAAGATTGACAATGGAGTTGTTTTACCGGCTGTCGGCTTAAAGGGCTATATGGACTTTGGCACAGCGATAGGTATGGGTTTTGACTTTATGGGTTACGAAGCAGGTCTTGGTTTTCGTTATTACCAGCGGCGTTCATTCACGCCTATCAGAATATCATCTGGTGACATCGGTTCAGCGGAAGACGTGATAGCGGAAGGACTTGAAGAACTCGAAGACAAAGAGATCGGATTTGGCATTGACGCTGGAGTCATACATTCGATGAACGATAAGCTCGACGTTGCAGTAACCGTTCGCGACCTGATCGGCGCACGAGACGGCTGGGTTAAACCGGATCTGATTACCGGTATTTCTTATCAATATACCGATAGGATTCGCTTAATGGCGGATATGAACGACTGGTTCAACAGCCAGGGTGTGGCTCTCTTCCAGAAATTGAATCTCGGCGCAGAACTGAAGTACTATGTATTAGATTTACGCGCTGGCGTACACCAAGGTTATCCTACTGTCGGGTTGGGTCTAAATCTGCGCGTACTGCAATTTGATTATGCCTATTTCGGTATGGAAGCCGGCAACCAGCCGGGGCAGATTATGGAATACAGCCATAGGTTGGGTATAACCATTGGCGTAAACTAACAACAAATATTCTATCCGCAGATTATGCAGATTTTTTATCTTTAAATCTGCATAATCTGCGGTTAAGAAATCGAAAATAAATATATTCAATACAACATTCTAAGGAGGTGTAAATGAGGAAAATCATTACACTATTTACGGTTCTAGTTCTGATACTATCTATCGCCGGAACGGCTTCAGCAGTTGATTTCCAGGAAGAACTGCAAAAGATGGCGGAAACAAACGCCAAGGGTTACATTGGTCCGTTTGCCACGGCTTTTGGCACAGCGATGAATTCCGGATTGTATCATAATGCCAAACCTCACGGTATGTTAGGCTTTGACATCAGCATTAAGATGGCGATGGTTACCGTCGCCGATGAAGATCTGACGTACGATTTTCTAATGCCGAGTTTAGTTCTGCCGGTTGATCCATCATTTATGGTTCCGAATGACGAATTAGCCATTGACATTAATAACGTTTACAAAGATCGTAAAACACCAACGGTGTTCGGAAGTGATGAACCTGATGATTTTATCGCCGATCCTGCCGATGCTGAAAATGCACTGGAACAGGCACTGTTAGAGGCAGGTAAGACTCAAACGGACATAGATAATTTAAAATTGACACCTGCCTGGGCACAAATGCTTGCTTCTCTAAATTCTGAGCTTAATCCAATCCCCAGGATACCCGGAATTGGCATTGATGTTATGCCATTTGTTATGCCGCAAGTATCGGTTGGTCTGATCAGGGGCACTGAGGTTATGCTTCGTTTTATCCCTGAAACTGATGCTGGCGACATCGGCAAAGTGAACTTCCTGGGTATCGGCATCAAGCATAATATTGACCAGTGGATTCCGATACCGTTATTCCCGGTGAAGATTTCCGCACAGTACGTATGGCAGAAGCTCACCGTCGGTGATCTGCTCGAGTCCAACCATACAGCATTGAACGTGCACGTATCTAAGACGGTCGGGTTTGGCGTCAGTATCACGCCTTATTTAGGTCTTGGTATTGAATCATCTAATCTTATAGTGAAGAAATACACAATTGACAACCCTAATAGTTCCCTCCATGGTCAAGCTATTGATGAGTTCAAGCTTGACGGCGACAACAGCTTCCGTATGACCGTCGGCGCTCGTTTTGCGTTACCGCTTGTTACCATCAATGCTGATTATTCATTAGGTGAATACAGCACGTTTGCGGCTGGTTTAGGGATTACGTTTAGATAATGGACAGGTAGGACAGACATTCTTGTCTGTCACATTGTCTCACACGTTATTTGTCGGACAGGAGTGTCCAACCTACTAAACAACCGACACTCCTGTCTGTCGATATTAAAGGTCCGTATTGCTGAGTCCCGCTCCCTTATAAAGGTTCTGAGTGCGCGCTTCAGCGCGTGTAATATATATCCTGCCGGAGTGCTCAAGCAAGCTTGAGCGCGATCAGAGACTAATATATAGTATAAACTGCTCAAGCAAGCTTGAGGGCTCCGGAATTGGATACACTATTTTTCAGGGGAATCAAATGAAGGTAAAATTCTGGGGGGTTCGTGGATCAATCGCTACCCCTCTGACAAATATCGAACTCAATGATAAGATTAAAAAAGCCTTAGAGTTAGCTCTCAAAGCCGGACTGAATGCACCGTGGCAAACACCACAGTTTATCGAACAGCTTCCCTGGTATATTCGTAAGACAGCAGGAGGAGATACGACCTGTGTTGAGGTTGAAACGGGTGATAATCGGTTGATATTTGATGCTGGAACCGGAATTCGTCCCCTCGGCTTGAATCTTATGCGTCAGGAAATTGGTAAACCTATCGAGGCATCAATTCTTCTTAGTCACACTCACTGGGATCACATTTGCGGATTACCATTTTTCGTACCTGCATATATTCCTAATAACAACATAACTATTTACGGCACGCACAGCAAAATCGAGGATCGCATCAGGCATCAGCAGGATTTTGAGTACTTCCCTGTGCCTCTGGATATTATGAGGGGTATTAAAGAATTCGTTCAGTTAAGAGAAGGTGAAAGTTTCCGGATCGGTGATATTGAAATTGATACGATCTCGCTATACCATCCTGGCGGATGTACCGGTTATAAAGTTTCTTATAACGGAAAAACAATTATTTATGCTACAGATTCAGAATATAAGGAACTGTCGCCTGAGCCCAAGCCGATTATTGATTTCTTCAGAGACGCTGATCTGGTAATATTTGACGCCCAATATACTATGCTGGAAAACATTGAAAAAGAGGACTGGGGACACAGCAGCACTATCATCGGCATTGATATGGCGCTTAAAGCAGGTGTTAAAAAACTCGCTTTCACGCATCATGAACCAACTTATAGTGATGAGAAGCTATGGGACATATTTCAAAAAGCCCAAAATTACCTCGAACTACAATCTGAGAAAAACGATCTTCAACTCTATCTTGCATACGAAGGATTGAGTATATCTCTTTAAGTTTTGTAATAAAACAAATCGGTTATGCCTTTAGCTCAGCAATGTATAAACTTAATAACATCGGAGTAGCGAAGCTTGCTGCGCGTCCACTTAATAATACCGGAGTAGAAAAGCTTGCTGCGTTCTTGCACGGTGGCGCACGCGTGTCTGCCTGCGAGCGCGCAGCAAGCTTCGCTACTCCGGCTGAGCTAAAGGTATAACCGAATAAAACAAATTGTTCAATAGTTTCATTTTACGAGTGAAGCGAAGTAATCTCATAGGGTTAGGCAGAGATTACTTCGCTTCACTCGTAAAACGAAACTGATTACCAGGAAAAATATGAATATCACAGAAGCCTTTCAGGAAAACGTAATTATAGTCTCTTTAGACGGACGTTTCGACGCTAATACCTCAGATGCGGTTGAACAATTTCTGCGTGTCCGCATTAGTGAAAGCAAGTTTCAATTTGTGCTGGATATGGCAAATGTACCATATATCTCCAGCGCTGGACTGAGAGTTATTCTTGCTGTAGTCAAGGAATTACGACGTGATAATAAAGGTGATTTACGTATTGCGAATCTACAGAAAACCGTTGCTAAGGTCTTTGAGATATCGGGATTAAACAATGTATTGGGTATTTTCAAGAATCCTGATTCTGCTATACAGAGTTTCACCGATTAGATAGTTGTTGCGTCATGCACCAACACTTAAGTTTGTTGTGTCAGGTGTTAACATCTGACACAACCAGAAATATGAAAAAAACCCTCGAATTCCCAGCAGATACTGCTTCTTTGTCCAAAATTGGAGACCTTATAGTTGAAGCCTGCCGATCAGTCGGGTTCAACGAAGAAGAGATAGGCGATATTCAGCTTTCAGTGGATGAAGCATGCACTAATACTATTATTCACGGATTGGGACAGGATCCAGATCGAAACTTCAGGTTGGACATCCTTAGTGAAACAGGTGAAATAGAAATAGTTATATACGAACGCGGTTCACCATTTGATACTCTTGAAGTAAAACAACCCAATTCTGATGCACCCCTTGAAGAACGGTCTGTCGGCGGATTAGGTATCTACTTCATTATGAACCTTATGGATGAAGTCGAATACCGAACCGATGATGAAGGAACGAAGATATTTCGAATGCTTAAACGAAAACGGCAAGACGAAGTAAGGACGAAGTAAGAAGGACGAAGGTGAAATCCTTCGTCCTTCTTACTTCATCCTTTTCTTAAGCCATAAACTGTTGTTTTGTCACTTCATCGCGTTGATCCTTGGTAAGAAACCCGAGTTCAATCAGTAGATCACCCAATACGCCCTTGGAAGTCGTTTGATAGCGTACGGCTTCGAGACGTTGTTTTTCATCTACAATCCTAAGTTCAATTGCACAATCGCCAAACACTTTACCTTTTCCTTTTTCGGATCCCTGAAATGCCAGCGTTGCTTTAACTTGATCATCATTAATCAACATAAGTTGCTTCATAATCTGACCAAGCTTGGCACGTCCTTTTTTTTGCATCTGAACAGCTTCTCCAAGCTGTTCATCGGTAATAAACCCCAAATCAACTACTAATTCACCGAATAATGCCATTAATTTATCTCCTCTGAATGGATAACTGAAATAGATTTTGTAATTTGAATAATATTAATGCATACATCACTGAAATGCAAGTTATCACAACCTTATTCGGAATTATTAAGCAGAACTTATTAATAATGCCATTTAGTTGCGTATGCAGACAGATATGATTATATTTCATAACTTGCTGTCAAGGCACCGTCTCTGACAGCCTGAATTCCTATGGAGAGGTGGCCGAGCGGCTGAAGGCCCACGCCTGCTAAGCGTGTACAGGGGTAACTCTGTCGTGGGTTCGAATCCCACCCTCTCCGCCTCTATGACCTTCGCACGATTACTGTTTCTCGAGTAGAATCTTATTCAGGTTAATTATCCGTTTATTTCAATCAAAAGCTCCGATTACATTCTGGTCGAAGTCAATGATAGCGCCTGTCATCATCATCGAATCGTCACTAAGGAGGTAAGCAACTAATTTAGCTACATCCAGTGGTTTCAAGAGTCTTTTAAAAGGTTGTTCAGCTTCCGCCAGTTCCAGCCAATTGTCGAGCTTGCCCATAGCTTTCTGAATAATATGCTCATTTGGACTGTCCATCCAGCCTATGTTCAGCCCATTAACCCGAATCCTATTGTAGCGAAGTGCATGAGCGATGTTTTTGGTGAATGTAACGAGAGCGCCTTTGGAGGCGCAATAAGCAGTGAGATAAGGTTGACCACCATGACTCGAAATCGTGATGATATTTACAATGCTGCCTGCTATGCGTTCACGTTTCATTAAACGAGCGACTTCTTGCGATAAGATGAAAGGCGCTCTTACGTTTACTGCGAACAGTTGATCCCATAGCTCAACAGTGGTATTTTCAAGAGTACCGCGAGTGCTTAATCCCGCTGCATTGACTAAACCATCCACTCTACCGAAATATTTATCGCAAGTTCCAACTACATGGCGACAGTCATCGGGTTTTGCCAAATCTGCTGAAACGTAAACGCATTCGCAGCCCATTGAGGTAATTGTTTTCGCGACCTTTTTTCCGTTTTCTTGATTGCGACCACAGATGACAATTCCACTTGCACCCTGTTCAGCAAGGTAACAGGCGCTGCTTCTACCAAGTCCTTGCGTACCACCTGTTACGATTATGTTCTTATCACTGAATCTGGTTGAGGGCATTTTTTGCCTCTAAAATCGAAATTTCATTCATTTCAATAGATACCTGTTGCTTCAATCAAAGTATCTTTTATGTATGGATTACAAACAAGTGTATCACTGCCATTCTTCAAGCCGTTATCAGCTAAGAAGTCGTTCGTCCAACCACCCGCTTCATGCACAAGCAACAAAGCTGCCAATGCATCCCATGAATTCAAATGCAGATTCCAATAGCCATCAAAACGCCCATCGGCAACATGAGACATCATCAACGCTCCAGCTCCAAGACGACGGTTATCACATTGTATATCCGCTAACCGATCAATAATGCTGATTGAACGCTTTATATTCCCTCGATGATTAAAATCAAATCCGACGATAGCTTTGCTGATATTGTTGCAATCGGAAACACGAATGAGTTTACCATTACAGAATGCTCCTGATCCTCTTTGGGCAGTAAATAATTCATCTGCAACGGGATCATAAACAATTCCTATTTCAATTTCGCTTTTAAATAAGTAAGCAATCGAAACACAGAAATAGGGGATTCCGTGTAGAAAATTGACCGTACCATCAATAGGATCAACTACCCAAAGGTTATCACTTGTAACTCCTCCTCTCTCCTCACCTAAAACGGTGTCATCAAGGAAAGCATTAGTTAAACGGAAATTAATATAATCCTCAACCTCATCATCTGCATTACTGGTGAGATCAGTCAATCCTTTTGAAATAACGGTCAAGTTTTCTAAACTTCGGAAATGTATATAAGCTAATTTTCCAGCATCGCGAGCGATTGCACATGCCACGGAATAACGTAATGTCAAATTATGTTGATATTGCTTTTGCAAAGAACTCACTGCTATTTCCCGGATCGCTTAACCCATTCGAAAAAGAGTTTTCTTTGAATGAAAAGATCGTGGTTAACGGGTATTCCTTCGGGAAGTTGAGGTGATTTGAAAAAGATACTCAGATGCGGTAGTAATCCAGATTCACCTTGACGCATAGAGACCGCCATTAACCGAGCTAAATCAATCACCAGTGGAGCTGCAATGATACTGTCCCGACACAGATAGTTAACTTTAATCTGCATAGGATAGCCGAGAAATCCATCGATATCAATACTGTCCCACGACTCTTTGTTATCTTTACGAGGGAGATAGTAATGTATATGCACTTGATGATCTTCGACTGGATAACCGAGGATACTGTCTAAGCAATTTTGTTTGCTTGTTATCTTCGTCTGGCAAGCATCCGGATCATTGAGCGCTTTTCCATCCAAATTTCCAAGTATATTGGTGCTGAACCACCCTTTAACGGTTAGATTTCTGAGTTTCAAGAGTGGCGCTAAAGCAGTTTTGATAAGCGTCTGTCCCGTTTTACCGTCATGACCTGTTAAAGGAACTCCTTTTTGCACAGCTAATTCCTGTAAAGCAGGTACTGACACAATATTTGGAGTAAAATTCACATAACCGGATGACTCTAAAATGGCTGCACAGGCATATTCCATAGACGCTGTTATGTCCGGATCAAGCGCTTTACAGGCACTCTTGAATTCCGCAAGAGAATCGTATTTGTTTGTCCAGGTAGGTGTTGGTTGCGTTGAGATTGAATTGACGACAACTACGTTATCAACCTGAAAGTTATCTTTGAATTCTCTGATGTCGCGCCGAAGTTGTTCAATATGGCTTCCCCAGCCATTATTGTATTCAAACTTGTCGTTATTCTGAGGAATTGGCATGGGGCGTTTATCCATAACAGAATCAGATACCAATGCAATGTCACTTACTCTCAACACCTGATGTTGGTTAAGTGCATCTCTAATTGATACATCTATCGCATCCCATCCTGAGATAACGATATTTTCCAGTTTAGGAGCATCCAACTGTTCAGCTATGGTTGTGTTATTTGAATCGGTGGTCTCACAGATCATTCCAATATTAGGAAGTGAACCTTGCAACATGAGGTCGATACCTGCGACTACAGTTGAGCTAATTGCTCCACAATAACCCGCGATTAGAATTCCGAGTTTATTGTCCATTATTTTCTCCTTAAATGTTTTTTTTACGCGTAACTATCACTACTTTGTCAAGTGTGAAGTTCGCGTAGGGACCAATTTATTGAGCCCTTTTTTTTGGTGATGTTTGTTGATTCGTTTGTTTATCACTATCAAGCATTTTAATTTCTTGACGCCGGATTTGTGGTGTAATTCCGGATTTGTTTAAATAAGTCATCAAGTTCAGCCACAAAGCGCTATGTCTATTCCACTTATCATCATAGTCCTTAACCAATATATAAATCCAATACTCAGCAGAGTAATCGGTTATGCCAATAAACGCTGTCCAGGGTTTTCCGATGTTCCCTTCTGTGTTAAGACCTGCTTCATTAATAATTTCCAGTATTTTTTCGGGTTTGTGATGAGGTTCGACATGAACCTTGAATCCAACCCTGTATTCATCGGTGGGATAATGATAATTCTTAATTACTGCGTCGGATGCTTTACTGTTTGGAATACTGATGATGTTCTCATCTCTGGTGAATATGCGTGTCGATCTCCAGGTAATATCTAATACTCTCCCTTCTTCGATGGAATCAACTACAATCCAATCTCCTACCCTGAATGGTCGTTCCATGTTTAAGGCGATTCCGGAGAATATATTAGATATATTGATCTGTAGAGCTAAACCTATAACCATCGCCACCACACCAGATGTAGCCAGTAAACCGGTGACAGTATAATCCAGCACGAAAGCGACAACACCAAAAAAAGCTAAAATAAATAGAATTGCAGCAACTAACCTGCGCATTAGCGTCGGGATAACCTGTTGAGTTTTGTCTTCCAACGGTTTCCAGACAAACCTCTCAATCCCGACGATAAGCATGTATGTCGGTACGAACCACCAGGAAATATCAAGGATTAACTGAAGGATATCCAGATAGCCTCTATCCAATTTATTGACCATCCCTCTCACAAAAACCGCTTCACCGGATAGCAAAAGTAACAAAACAAAGCCGGTTTGAAGAATCCAAAGAAACTGTAAATTGAAATTGGATTTACTTCTTCTGATAAGTATATAGATAACGAACAAGGCAACAATACTAAGGACAAGAAACAAAAATCCCTTTGCATTGGGAATAATTCTCCTGAAACCTACAGTATCTTTTTCAACCAGAACACCGAAATTAAATCGGGAATAGTCAACTATTTCACCTGGAATGTTGATAAATTCGGGGCTGCCCATTGTGCTTATATCAACGAAATCCTGGTATATCCGGACTTTGTCCAACTCCCAGCCATGAACCGGACTGAGTACTTGAGCCTGTTTCATTTTCTCTATTGGATCTCTGCCACCAGTCAGTCCCGCGCCAATCAGGTCGGTTACAAAAATCAGGTTATTGCGGGTGAGTTCGCGATGACGGAAATTAATTCCTAATATATGTTGACCATAAGGTGGCGGGGTCGTAAAAAAATCAGTCTTAAACTCGCCAACTACATTATAACGACGGTATGTAAATTGTTCACTAACCTGTTCATCGACAGGTTCGCCGATGTCGATCGATCCTATTGCATTCATAAATTCAATATTCTCAGGCTTAATATCACCTTTGAACCTGAACCATAGATCGAAATCCAGCGTACATGTGAAATCATTGAATTTGGGTTCAATGATTTCATTTAGTTTTACTGCTGTGTAGACGACGTCCGTCTTATACATATATCTTCCTTCAACAAAGATCACATTCCCATCTTGAATTGCCTTATCAAGATCGGTAATTTCACTGATATTACGGATCGCACGGAGTTGAGTCAGAGCGGATATCGTGTTGTTATTCCGATAAACGCCGATAGAGATCGGTTTTTCAGAGTCACCGTTCGCGTTGAAATAATTGAATCCTGTTACCCCGACAACCGCACTCTCGATATTGTTCAGGTTTGATAGAAAATCCTTTATTTCTCTACGATCTTCAGTGATTGAAGCTTCCGAACCGGTAACGCCCGTATTCCGAATTGCTTCAATCACGATTTTTATTGCGTCATACGCAAAAGCAGGACGCCAATCAGGATCAGAATCATATCTTTCTTTGTATATTTCTTTAAATTGTTGAGCTTTTTCCTCAGCGCAGTCGAAGAGAAGCGGGCTGGTTACATATACTCCATTGGAATAATAGCCAGGATTAAGCTTTTCCTTTGGCAGGTCAGCGAATCCATGATAAAAAGACTTTGATGCAAAGGCATCAGGAACTACAATAGGATTTTCAAGATCAGCATCCTTAATCAGCCTGACAAGCTTCACACCTTCCGAAGCATGAGTCGCCAGAAATATAGCGCCGCTAAAATCCACAGACTTCAATTCATGGACGAATTGCTGCAGTATATTATCGAGGTCAGAATCGTTAATTGCGAAGTTGAATTTGTACTTCACTTCGATCCCCAACGACTTTGAAGTTTGCTCAAACACATCAGCGAGGAAAGATCCATAAGCAAGATCTTCGTGGATGATGCAGACGTTTTTTTTTGCGAATATCTTATGGACATAATTGGCGAGAAACCTCCCTTGAAGGTTGTCGTTGAAGGTGTTGCGGAAATACCAATCATTATTCAGGGTAACGTTCACGTTGGTGGAGAAAGGGCTGATCGCGGGGATGCCGTGTTCTTTATACACCTCACCGGCGCTGATCGAACAAGAGCTGTAGTGGTGACCGATCACAGCAATAGCACGGTTCTGATCAATTATCTCCAATGCTCTTTTTCGCGCTTTATCCTTGTCATTTTGATCGTCAAAGACGTCAAGGATTACCTTCCTGCCGTTGATGCCGCCATTTTCGTTGATCTCGCTCAGGTAGATATTAATGCCTCGAATAAAAGATTCGCCAGATTCAGCGTCTTTTCCCGACATATCACCCACTGCAGCGATATGAATATCGCTAAGCATGACCGCATAAATATCTATAATATCATCTTGACATAAGCTTAATTTTGTATTATCTTGTTGTCAAGGAGGTAATACAATGATCTTTGTACAATTAATAGAAGACGAAAAAACTGAGTTG
>JAVCDD010000105.1 GCA_030765125.1 Candidatus Hatepunaea meridiana | reverse complement strand
TTAATAATAACAGCTTAAGAAAAGCTGTTTGTTTATTATTAATCGGTTATGCCTTTAGCTCAGCAATGTATAAAATTAATAACACCGGAGTAGCGAAGCTTGCTGCGCGTCCACTTAATAATACCGGCGTAGAACAGCTTTCTGCGTTCTCGTACGGTGGCGCATGCGTATCTGCCTGCGAGCGCGCAGCAAGCTTCGCTACTCCGGCTGAACTAAAGGCATAATCGATTATTATTATTACCTTCCAGGCAAACTCTAACAATATAAATACCATTGGCATTATTCTTAGAATTCCATAATATTGAATGTTCACCAACAGATTTCAAACCAAGGTCATATTCACCAACGATGTGACCCTGAACGTCAAAAATATCAATCTTAACATTACCTATGTAAGGAATTGAATATACTAAGGTTGTTTCTTTATTAAATGGATTAGGATTTGCACTTATATCTAATTTATAAATGTCAGGCAATTCCGGTTCCTCATCAACCGAAACAACCCACCTCCTGTTACCAAGGTATATTGCCATATGGGAAGGTGTATGATCTCGCTTCGAACGAATAATGAAATCGTTCACTCCATCCCCGTTAAAATCAGAATGAGCGCCATAAATCATTTCCATTCGTCTTAAATCACCGATATCACTACCACTCATCACTATATCTGCGGTTGAATCAGGCCAGGGTGAGCATAAATAGATGCTGGTTTGGCCCAATCGACCGTGTGCTTCAGGATTGTTGACAATTATGTCATTATAACCATCTGTATTAATATCACCACCGAGTATTACATTCCCCGTACCTGGGAAAACAGGGTATGGTTCAAGCCATAAGTTCGGGTTATCAATTTGGAGACTGTCACCGCCAAAGAATATCCAGAGAATACTAGGTCGGTGATTTATTTGATCATTAACGCTAAAACAAAATTCGTCGTAATTATCATTATTAACATCATCTATCATACTAACTGTTACGATACTGAGGTTATCAAAAATATATTTACCAAAATTAAACAAAGGAACCGTATCCATTGGCGAACCTCCTAAATAAAACTGCCAGTTATGAGGTGTCTGGTAACCTTGCGAATAAATGAGCAGTTCATCATAGCCGTCATTGTTAAGGTCATAGCCGGTCTGGACGGTTCTTGTTACCCATCTTCTCATCTCACCATAACCTTGTAATCTTATATCAGGAATAGTATCGAACTCAGCGCCACCATAGTATATTACAATCTGACTAAAAATCTCATCATCTATATCACGCCGTTCCTTCAATATAAGATCATCATATCCATCACCGTTAATATCACCAGGATTCTCAAATTGAGGAATGTAAACAGCGTTAGAGTTTTCATCATCATAATATCTTGACAGTGTGAAATCCGGAATAGTATCCAACTCTTCTCCACCTTGATAGATATATAGCTTTATCGCCATTGGTCTTCCATCACCATCCAGATATTGTCTGGCACTAATGGCAAAATCATAAGGACCGTTTCCGGTCAGGTTGCCTAAGAAGCTCGTATGGAAACCTATTATTTCATTCTCAGCCGGACCGAAAAGCATATCCGGTTCGGTGTCCATCTCCCGTCCACCGAGATAGAGTTCGACATAGTTGACGCCTAAGCCTTCACCGTCAACCTGCGCGATCAGCAATTCATCGCAGCCGTCGCCATTCTGGTCATGAAGGTAGGTGTAATGTTCCCCCCAGTGACTGAATCTACCGTCATTTTCACCAACCTCTTTGAACCAGAGGCGTTCCGGCGGGTCGTACTGCGCCAAAGCTACTGATGTCATAAGACAGAATAAAACAATAAAATAGTCATACTTTTTCATAATAATTCCTTGCAATGTTTCTCTGAATATAAGCAGTTATTAAAATGAATCAAAGGAATTTCCTTATTTGTTTGAAATTGAACTGTGCGGGTACTGCATTTTTCTCACTCCTTGTTTTTTGGTATTGTCCCCACCGCTGTCATTCCCGTGCAGACGGGAATCCAGATTGAGAGTTTTCCCATGAACCAACTAAATTGCTTATCTAATCCCTCAACATAAGGCTAATTTAATAAACTTTTAAACTGGATTCCCGTCTGCACGGGAATGACAATGTTTGCAACTATAAAAGCACATTACCTTATTTTAGTAATCCTATTTTAATAACAACAGTTTCAGAAATGCTGCATGTCTACTGTTTTTACCTTCCAAATGGACTCTGGTAAAATAAATCCCATTAGCATAACCTTCCGCATTCCAGTATACTGAATGTTCACCAACAGATTTCAAACCAAGGTCATATTCCCCTACTATGTGACCCTGAACATTAAAAATATCAATCCGGGCATTACCGTTATGCGGAAGTGAAAAAGATATAGTTATTGCACTATTAAAAGGATTCGGACTCGCGCTTATCTTTAATCTATGAACATCAGGTAATTCAGGTTCATCATCAACCGAAACAACCCATCTCCTGTTACCAAGGTATATTGCCATATTTGGAGGTGTATGATCGCGCTTCAAACGAATAATGAAATCGTTCATTCCATCCCCGTTGAAATCGTTATGTGCGCCGTAAATCATCTTCATTCCTCTTATATCTCCGATATCACTACCACTCATCACTATGTCCACTGTAGAATCAGGCCAGGGCGAGCATAAGTAGATGCTGATTTGACCCAATCGACCGTGTGCTTCAGGATTGTTGACAATTATGTCATTATAGCCATCTGCATTAATATCACCACTGAGTATTACATTTCCCGTACCTGGGAAAACAGGATAGGGTTCCAGCCACATATCCGGATCACTCATTTGAAGACTATCACCGCCAAAGAATATCCATAGGATACTTGGTATGTGATTTATTTGATCACTAACGCTAAAACAAAATTCATCGTAATTATCATTATTAACATCATCTATCATACTAACTGTTACTACACCCAAATCTTCAAACTGATATCTGCCAAAATTAAACAAAGGAACTGTATCCATAGGCGAACCACCAAGGTAAAGCTGCCAGTTTGCAGGTGTCTGGTCACCTTGAGAATAAATAAGCAGTTCATCATAGCCGTCATTGTTCAGGTCATAGCCGGTCTGGACGGTTCTTGTTACTGATCTTCTCGTTTCCTCATAATGCATAAGTCTGAAATCGGGAATAGTGTCAAATTCTGCACCCCCATAACAGATTAGAAGTATATTTAAGGATCCGATGACTACAGCCGCTGCGATTGATCGACTTGTTCATCATAGTGTGATACTGGAACTGAATCTATCGAGTTATCGGTTAGAAAAGTCAAGGCATGGGAAAAAGGATGTGGAGGGGGATGATTAGAATTTTTTTATTTCGCTGGGCTAATTCCATTCCGCCTACGGCTTCATTCCATTAGCCCAGCGAAATAGCGCCACAGGCAGCACAATAAAACGGGAATTATAATTGTCGCTGACTGGGAAGAATAATTGTCGTTGATCAGGTTTGTGGGGATTTTAATATATGTTTGGTTCTGGGTTATTTTCCTTTCCGTGGAACGAAGGGTCGTTCGATGAATGTATCATTTAGTTGTGTTATGTTGATGTTCGAGGCTTTTGCCATTACTTTTATTAGACTAACAAGGTTATCTATAAGTCTTCCGGGTTGACCTAATTCTTCATGCATTTTTCGCAACGCAATAATTACTTGATTAGAATCAGAAAAAACAACAAATACTTCGTTCAATGCTATAAAAAGGTCTTTATTACGATCATTTATAAGATCATCTGTAAGAAAAAAAACGGTTCGCGACGAGACGTCGTAAAACTTCTCGTTTGTGTCTCTTATTATCATATCGACGGTAATAAAATGCGGAGACACCAACAGCTATAATCCCAGAGACCAAAGATGATACTAAGGTAACGATAACAGCAGTTGTATTCATTGTTTATCCTCAATTCAACTTTTAAATAATCAATCCAAACAACACTTTGATTAATAATATCCCAGTTTTATCTATTTTTCTAATTTATAGACTATTATTATCCAAGTCAAGTAATCACATACAAAAAGCTATTCTTTACCTCTTTTATCCTGACAGATGTGACGGATGTGACGGTAATCCCCCTTAAGAAAATAGGAAAAATTCATCAGGTCTTATCACGAGATAACGCATACACCCAGTAAACCATATCGGAACGCAGTATTTCCTTCTCCCTTACCATACCGATCTTTTCAGCGACGCGACGGGAAGGGACGTTGTCCGGTTTGATGAGGCTGATGACGCGGTCAAGTCCTAATTCTGAGAAGGCGTAATCTCGAACTGCTGACGCTGCCTCCGTTGCAAGTCCCCTGTTCCAGTAATCGCTACGGAAATCATAGCCGATCTCTACTTCCGTCCTGCCGTCCACCTCCATGACTTCCAATCCGAGGTCTCCGATAAGGAGTGAATGTGTCTTGAGAATTACTGAGAAGGATCCATAACCGTACTTCTCATGGTGTGCGAGGTTGCCCTTAACCCATCCCTCCATCTGTTTACGGTTAAAGATGATTCCCTCAAATGACTTCATCACCAAAGGATCGGAGAAGATGACGAGCATGTCATTGACATCTTCTATGGTCATTTTCCTAAGGATCAGGCGTTCTGTTTCTATTATTTTCATTATCCGACTCCCAGTCAACCAATTTGAAATTACTCTCTTAAAACAATCCTGATTTCAGTTTCACTAATGAATTGAGTATTTGGAATCGATGCCGTGATAGTATCAGTCAGGTCCGATACATCCAGGGGGAAATCTGAAGAAGGCTGGATACGATACTCCGCCTTGGCAAGTCCAGAACTATCCGTCATAGAGGAATCAGTAATTGTACCATATTCACAACTGAAGTTGACCTCTATGTTTGCCAAGCCAATATTATGGTGATCAATTACTCTGGCAGAGGCTATTGCAGTGGCAACAGAGTCCACTGGTATTCTAAAGTATGCTGGATCGATTGACAAGCGAAGCCCGGTAATTGTGTCGTATATTTCTATTACTGAAAGTGTTCTCTCTGCGGAAACTTCTTCGTCAATGTTTGCAACCTCAGCTCTGATTTTTATCTTTCCACTGCCACCGAGTGTGTTGAAGAATATACCGTTTCTACCAGCATTGTCAGTAGTATCGAAAGGAATTATTGAACCGAATATCTCACCACCCGGAATGAAGGGAAGAATTTCATAATTGACAATTACTCCCGGCAATCCATTCCCGTTTCTGTCTGCCACAATGGTATGTAATTCTATCTGAGCATTCTCGCCGGGAACTACTCTGATTAGCGGTGTTTCGGTAAAAAGCTGGATGTACCTTGGTTCTGGAGAAGGTATGATATCGATTGTAGTCGAATCTTCGAGTGTGCCAACGCTGGCATATAACTTACATGTACCGTAATTATTAACGACGGTGTGAAATATTCTTAAAGCTCGACCGTAAAAATCAGTTACGCCTGTATCACTGTCAAAGAATCCGAGGCTTGAAGGATCGGTGCGGAAATGGATCAGAAGACCGGGGAGGCGGTTTCCATCTTTATCAATAACATTAGCAGTAACGTTTGCCGAAGCGGTTTGATGCGGAGGAACGATTATTACCCCCCTTGGTGCTTCAATGCATAACGCACCAATAAGTTCAACAATTTCCAGTTTGATTGAAGCTGTTTGAGTTACAGAACCAACATAAGCTACGATTACAACATCACCGGATCGCTCTGTCAATTCAACCTGATACGTTGCATAAATCTCGCCATTTTCGTTGGTAACACTATTAGCTTCATCAACAGTGATGGTTCCTTTCCACGGTTCGGGATCTTGGATGGCGAAGTTAATTTCAGCGCCGGAAACAGGTACACCGCCAGCGTTGCGTACTAAAGCTGTTACACGTTCACTACGAACCTCTCCATCGTAGCCTCGGATAAGGCTGTGAGTAATTCGCAGATCAATGATGGGAGGATCACTAATATAACTCCCCAGTCCTGTCTCGTTTTCACCCTCGCAACCGGCAATAATGAAAGCAAGAACGATGAAAGAACATAAGTACTTGACAATATTTATCATTTTAATCACCTCTATCTAAAACATTCGTCGAAGGCGGACTTTCCTGTCTGCCACCTATTAGTAGTAAGGTTAAATATATTGATTATTTAGTGTCTGACCGAAAACCACCGTTTTTCTGGATATTAACCCTTTTTTATCATTCCCGCGAAGGCGGGAATCCAGGAGAAACAATAAGTTATCTGGATTCCCGCCTTCGCGGGAATGACAAAAAAG
>JAVCDD010000193.1 GCA_030765125.1 Candidatus Hatepunaea meridiana | reverse complement strand
CTTTTTTGTCATTCCCGCGAAGGCGGGAATCCAGATAACTTATTGTTTCTCCTGGATTCCCGCCTTCGCGGGAATGATAAAAAAGGGTTAATATCCAGAAAAACGGTGGTTTTCGGTCAGACACTAACTATATTATGGGTAACCTAACAAGGATACACCCATGTTCCCAAGAATTAAGAAATCAGGTAAATATCAATACGTCCAAATAGTCGAAAATAGACGCGAAGACGGTAAAACAAAACAACGGGTTATTGCAACACTCGGAAGACTGGATCGATTGCAGGAATCCGGCAATATCGAATCACTTGTCAAATCCCTAAGCCAGCTCTCAAACAGAGTTATACTCGTGCTCACAAGTTCCAGTAACCCGAATGCGAATGCCGTGTCAATTGGATCGCCACTGATCTTTGAACGACTGTGGAAACAACTGAATATGTCGGCAATCCTGAATGAGCTCCTTGATAAACGTAAATTTACCTTCGACATCGAACGCGCCGTCTTCCTGACCGTGCTGCACAGGTTGATAGCCTCAGGGTCAGATCGAGCTTGTGACAAATGGCGGCGTGACTACCGGATCAACGGAACAGATGACCTTGAACTGCATCATCTGTACAGGGCGATGGCTTGGCTGAGCGAACCACTGTCCGATCAAACCGACGCTGCACCATTCGCTTCGCGCTGCACCAAAGACCGGATCGAAGAAGAACTGTTCCACCGAAAACGTGATCTGTTCAGCGAACGGAACATTGTCTTCTTCGATACCACAAGCCTCTACTTTGAGGGGAATGGCGGCGAAACTATCGGCAAGAAGGGACATTCCAAAGATCATCGTCCTGACCTTAACCAGATGATCGTGGGGATGACACTCGACGACAACGGACGACCGCTTTGCTGTGAGATGTGGCCCGGCAACAGTGTTGACGTCAAGTCGCTCCTGCCGGTAACAGACCGTATGCGCCGCCGTTTTTCCGCTGCTAACTGCTGCTTTGTCGCCGACCGTGGTATGATCAGCAAGGATACAATGAAGCAATTGGAAGAACGTGAAATCCCTTACATCTTAGGGGTGCGGATGCGCCTTGTTAATGAAGTCAAGCACGAGGCGCTGCCACAGGCTGTTTCGTTCAAACCTATCTACCCGGAAGGAAAGAAAGCAAAAGACCCTGACCCGCTACAGGTGGCAGAAGTCGTAGTTAACGAACGGCGTTACATCGTTTGTTTCAATCCAAGACAGGCGCGAAAGGATGCCGCTGATCGTCTGGCTATAGTAGAGAAGCTCAAAACCGAACTCCCGAAGGGGACGAAACATTTGATCGGCAACAAGGGATACCGCAAGTATCTTAAGACGACTCGCAAGGCGGTCACACTGGACAATAATCGCATCGAAGCGGAAGCGCAATTCGACGGCAAATATGTTTTGATGACCAATACGGATTGGTCGGCGGAACAGGTAGCGTTGCGTTACAAAGAGCTGTGGCGTGTTGAATACGCATTCAGGGACATCAAGTCAATCCTGGAGACTCGTCCGATATATCATCAGCGCAACGAGACGATCCGTGGTCATGTCTTTTGCAGTTTTCTGGCGTTAGTATTGCGACATGAGTTGGATCGTCATCTGGAGAAGTCCGGTTACAACTTTGAATGGGCGGACATCAAACAGGACATTAACAATCTTCAGGAAGTAACGATAATAGAGAACGATCAGACTTTGGTTGTTCGCACCGAGTGTATCGGTTGTTGTGGCAAAGTATTTCAATCCGTTGGTGTAGCCATACCACCTACAATTCGTGAACTATAATTGTATATTAAAAAACAAAATGTGGTGCCAAGACTTTTTTCCTTCTATGTATTATATTGTTATTACAAGTATTGCGAAATGCAACTGTTAAAGATCAGTCTATGGTAACTTCAGAGTTAAGAAATTGGTTTTGAAGTTACCTCCAATGGTACTAAAGTAATTTCAGATAAATGAAGTTACTATTTTAGAATTCTCTCTGACGCCAGTTTCTCAAGAAAGCAATTCACTAAGGTTGCCTTCTTAATTCCGAATTCGTAGATGATGACAAAAGATACTACACCCATTCAATCGCAAATTGGTCAAAGTGGTTACACTTGGGTAGAGTACTAATGCTTAGCCATATCGCTCATCGAAATACCTAACGCCTCACCAACACCAGTACCGTAATCAGGATCAGCTTTGAAACAATTACTTATGTGACGAATCTTGATCTTTTTTGGTGCATCACCCATAGCGCGTGCAGTATTATCAAATAATACCTTTTTCTGGTCGTTGCTCATCATCCGAAACAATGAACCTGGCTGTGAGAAGTAATCGTCATCATCTTCGCGGTGGTCCCAGTGGTCTGCAGCGCCGTCAATTTTGAGTGGTGGCTCACGAAATTCTGGCTGTTCCTGCCATTGACCTTCACTGTTTGGTTCGTAACCGAGTGTGCCACCGAAGTTGTCATCCACCCGCATTGAGCCATCCCTGTGGTTGCTGGTAATCGGACAACGAGCCTTGTTTACCGGAATTTGATTATGATTCACTCCCAATCTATAGCGCTGAGCATCACCGTAGGAGAACAGGCGTCCCTGCAGCATTTTGTCCGGTGAGAAACCTATACCAGGGACTATATTGGCTGGATTGAATGCCGACTGCTCTACTTCAGCGAAGTAATTCTCTGGATTCTTGTTAAGCTCAAGAACGCCGACATCCATGAGTGGGTAATCACTATGAGGCCATACCTTGGTAAGATCGAATGGATTGAATGGGAACTTTGCAGTATCCTCTTCAGACACAACCTGGATTTTCATATTCCATTTTGGAAATTCACCTTTTACAATGCTGTCAAACAGATCACGCTGGTGACTTTCACGATCTTTTCCAACGATCGCTTCTGCTTCCTCATCAGTAAGATTATTTATCCCTTGCTGGGTTTTAAAGTGAAATTTAACCCAGAATCTTGCATTATCTGCATTGATCAAACTGAAAGTGTGACTACCATAACCGTTCATGTGGCGGTAAGATAGAGGGATTCCCCTATCACTCATGGTAATGGTAATTTGATGAAGCGCTTCGGGTAACAAAGTCCAAAAATCCCAGTTGTTCTTCGCACTCCGTAGGTTGGTTTTCGGATCTCGCTTTACAGCTCGGTTGAGGTCAGGAAACTTAAGTGGATCACGGAGAAAAAACACCGGGGTGTTATTTCCAACCAGATCCCAATTTCCTTCCTCAGTGTAAAACTTAATCGCGAATCCTCGAATGTCTCGCTCAGCATCCGCCGCTCCACGTTCCCCCGCAACTGTGGAGAATCGAACGAACAGATCTGTCTTCTTTCCGACTTCAGAGAAGATCTTTGCTTTGGTGTACTTTGTTATATCATGAGTGACGGTAAATGTCCCATATGCCCCTGATCCCTTCGCGTGCATCCGACGCTCTGGAATCACTTCTCTGTCGAAATGAGCAAGCTTTTCCATGAACCACACGTCCTGGAGAAGCATCGGACCACGAGGTCCACCAGTCATGACGTTCTGGTTGTCGGGTACTGGCGCTCCGACATTGTTTGTAAGTTTTTTACTCATTACATCTCTCCAAATTTAAATAACAATTTTCTATGTTTTTTCTGACTCAACGCAACTATGGCATACACCGCGGATTTCCACATGAATCGTTTCAACATTGCCAAAGTCTTTCACGGATTCAGGAGATTTCAAGCTGTTAAACTGATCACTATATAAGTCTCGCATTAGTCCACAGTGCACGCAGACAAAATGGTGATGTCGGTTCAAATTTGCATTTTAATTTTACTTCTGATTTATTTTTGACAAGGGATTACCTATCTTAACAGAGTAACCTGCTTCGTTGCATTTTGATCGGATGATTCCAGACGAACAAAGTATATTCCGGCTGGATAAAATTGACTGTCCCAGTTTGCTGTGTGGTTTCCTGATGCTTGAATACCTCTTAAGAGAGTTGCTACTGGTCTGCCTGTAATATCAAGAACACTAATCTCAATGTGTCCCGATTTCTGTAAATTGTAGAAAATTCGAGCTGTCGAGTTAAATGGATTGGGATAAACTGCTATCTCAAAAATTTCCGGTCGTTGAACATCACTCCCTACTAAAAGCGGATGAATGAATAATTCTTCAAGGTTAATAATCGTTGGTTCCTGCATAAACGCGGGAGTATTCCTATCAGGTGCAGTAGCCCATTTTAATAGGTTCAATGATGGGATGTACTGAATAAAGTGGGTGTTGGAACCCATACCGGCTGCACCTCTAAGTATGTTCCAATTGCGCTCGATCGTTACATTGACAATCTCGCTCCAATGAATCCGCGATGTTGGCATAACGGTTGCATGCATACAGCTGATACAACACCCGGTAATGATTCGTTGCAGCTATGTTATTATTTGGAATAACGGTGTTATTCTCTTCATTCCTGACTTCTGTTCCGTTTTCATTATTGGTTTCAATTACGATTCCTGACTCGATGTCAACAGCTGTCACTATCCAGGGAGTAAGGGAATTTTCGGACTCTATTGCAGTTCGGATATCATCGGGATCATACATGTCATCCCCGTTAACATCATAGACTTCAATACCATTGCGAATTGCAAGCATGACAGGGTGAAGATTCTCCTCATCGGTTATCCGGTTCCGCCCACCAAAATTCTGGAATGCTGCAACACCATGTTGACCTATGCATGAGAAAGTAGATACCATTCCGGGAAAACAGATATTTGCCCAGGGCGTTTCATCCTCCTCGGACGGAAAATGCACAATCAAGCTGTGATTTTGATTAATGATCTGCTCCATATGACCATCCAAAGCTCGCGAAACAACTAGATCTCCCTGAAGTTCTCCATCATTCTCGGTACTCCGACCCCAATCAGCGAGAGTTGAACATCCGAAATTAGCGTTAGCATTAAATAATCCACATGTCGCAAGATCAGTAAATCCTGTAAATGCCAATATGTCTTCTTGTTCAATATCACGATCGACCTCCCGCATAAACAGACCTACGTCCGAATCACTAATGCCATCGAATATCCCACGAATTTCGTCCTGATACTTTCTCTCGACAGTGAAATTTTCGATAAAATATGTTCTCGCTTGTGCGTATGCATCCAAATCATTGCTAAAAACATAAAGGATGAAGAACTGCTCGATCTCCACCTTTACCTCTTCCGCGAGCAGGAAACCATGGGCATAACCCCGTTCATAGTGCGATCCGTAAACTTTAAGTATTGTTTTATTATCAATTTTGAATAGATCTCCGTTTACATCCTGCCCAATGATCTGACCTGAGAGCAACGTGATCGCGAAAAGCAATAGAATCAGTAACCGTCTCATTCTAAACCTCATGATAGATAGATCAGATGAATTTTTGAAATATTGTATTGGCATACACCCTTGTATGTATTAAATGCAAAGGTAACACTTACGACAATATAACTCTTAATACTTTAATTGTCAATTAGCTGTCAAATCCAAAATTGTAGTTCATGAAGTTAATTTTAGTTTTCATGAAACTCAACTTGTAAATAAGAGGTTTATCTGGTATTTCTCTATCAATTTGCACCGGATGAATATATTATAAATATTGTCCACCAAAATTAGAAAAGCCCTAGTTACAACTGAGGTTAAAGCACTCCTCGGGAGGGACTTGATCCTCCATCAGTCAGACGAATGATTAAAGCCACTCACTTATCAGTTCCAATCGAATTTGCCCTAAACAATAAGTTGAAAAATTCTCGAACTCTTCCGTTATTAATCCAAATATTACTGGAATTTAAAAATAATCGGGAACAACGCCACCACGATCCACGCCCAGACAGCATATATCGGGATATAGGAGGTCTGCCAACGCTCAATAGAAGTGAATCCTGATCGCTTTATCAGAAATCGACTGTAAAGTGCACCTGACCAACCGAGATTCACTAAAAGAATGAGGTTCTCACCGAGAGCAGCTACTCTGTTTGGACTGAACCCGAACTCGGATATCCGCGACGTAACAGCCCAGAGGGCGAGAACGTCAACCACGAGAGCACTGACCACAAGCAGAAACTGCAACACATCGAACACGCCGACAGGCGCATGAGGATCGCGTACCGAAATCGAGTAGAGAAGCAAACATAAGACGAGAAGCAGAAGCAGATCGAAGCCGATGAGCATTTCGCGCTCCACCTTTATACTACTACCCGTCCAGATCAGGGTCACCAGGAAGACAAGTAAGAGCGCTGTAAAGAGTGGTGTAAACAGACGTGTTAACACGGGTACCATATTTTCGATAATGCTCTGTTTGGCCTCCACCAGCCGGGCGCTGATTATAATGGCACCCACAATACCACAGGGCAGCACCCAAAATTTTACGAGATTCTCAGCATCCAAACCTATTGATTCAAAAATGAATATAATGAACCCGATCAGAACCCCACCACCGAGAGCAATGAGGGCATAATATATGAACCACTCGCCTGTGAACCGCACATAGTTCATGCGTTGGGCATGATTCCGCCAACTGCCACCTGTGTATGCCACACCGACGCAGAGCCATAACGCGATGGGTAAATGTATGGCTGCCAATATCACCGTATGACCTTCGCCTTTGTGAGGTAGAATGTTCATGATCAAGGCGGATATTAAGAAAATCACCGCTAAATACGTGCGGGTCACATGACTGAGACAGCGCTTCCATGCGAAGTATCCCGCAAGAAAGGGCAGCACAAAGAAGCTGAAGTTCCGGAGGTAAAAGAAGACTCCACCGTCGTCCTCACTAAGATGATAACCAAAAAGCTCTGGAAGCTTGATCGCAATACCTGCAGCGATTGCCAACCCCACGGCTACCAAGGCATCTCGTTGTGTTTCCTTTGAACTTCCACCTTCATGCTGAGTGAAGACGAGTTGCTTCCAAAGCCTCTCAGAGTACTCCTGTGCGAACTCCCGGGAAATCGAATTCAGGTCTCTCATGCGCTTTACCGCTACAATGAAGGCTTCATCGTCGTCAAGTCCCACTTCACCCAGTGCTTTAACCTGCGTGCGAAGGTGGTCCTCAAGCTCCTCTGCATCCACAGATTGGATCGCTCTGTGCTGATATAGGTAGGTTTGCCATTCTTCTATGCGTTCCTCAAGGTTCTTCTTCACTATCCAATTAGTAATCTCCCCTGACGTTTACTTGTCAGTTGCTCTGCAACAATACATTGAATGTTGAGCCCCATATACCTCTCAAAGCCGAATCCACCACTTCCCACCGACGTTGTTGGTGGGCGAGTTCTTTCCGACCCTGGTCGGTCAGGCTGTAGTACTTCCGCCGCCTTCCTGTATCCGATTTTTCCCAGGTCGCCTCGACGTATCCGTTGCGTTCGAGGCGGTGGAGTAAGGGGTATAGCATGCCTTCCGTCCACTTAATCTCGCCGCCTGAGAGTTCACACACATGCTTGTTGATGGCATATCCATAGGTCGCTCCCTCACTGAGGATGGCCATCACGATTGGCGTGGCTGAGGCGGCGACGAGATCCTTGCCGATGTCCATGGTCGTACCTCTCTTGTAACTGTAATTTTAAAGCATCCCTAATAATTATATCTTGAGGAAATATACATTGTTCTTCTATGTATATCAACCATTATTGGTGCTAAATAACTCTCGCTGTTTAATTTCTGGTGGATGAGATGTCTCTACTCAAAATCATTTAACGTTATCAACTAGCGCATCTTGAGCGGGAGCATGGTTAGAATGATGAAAAATAATATTCCAAAACAATGACCTGCATTAAAAGGAAAAAGCCCCTCAAGCAGTATCTTGAAGGGCTTATCTCTTTGTTAATTAGAACTTCCGTTTGTAGTGGTCCTGAACCAACATTTTATTGAATATTTCAGTGTTCAAGTGTTCAAACTCCAGGTGGTCAGATAAATTACCGAATAAAGGAGTTCCTCCACCAAGCAGTATTGGTAATCTCGTTATAATCAACTCGTCGATAAGATCCTCCGCCAAAAAGCTCTGTACAGTCTTTCCACCATCGATGTAAAGGTTGTAGAAACCGCGCTCGTGCAATGTCGTCAACACTGTCTGCAATGACCCACTAATGATTTCAACTTTATCAACAAAACCATCTGGAATTGACTTCAGTGTTGTGCTCAACACAAAAACTGGTTTATTGTAAGGCCAATCACCACCGAATCGGCAAACCGTCTCAAACGTGTTTCGTCCCATCACCAACGCATCTATTTTATTCATGAAATCTGCAAATCCGAAATCACTTCCTTCAGGATTAGGGACGATTTTCAACCAATCTAATTTACCATTTCTATCAGCGATGTAGCCATCAAGGCTTGTGGCAATGTATACTATGTTAGACATAAAATTATCCTTAAATCTTTAAAACTTTTCAGGTACATTTTATGATATCTGTTAATCAAATATATAGCTAAGCAATTATTCAAGGAAGCACTAATGAAAAATGAATCTGTTAAAGGTAATCGTCATAATATGACCATTATAAGCATAACACTGAGACCGTCTCGATAACCAAAGGGCTAAAAGTAATCCCCAAGAAGTTTTATCTGGAACTTCTCGTGGACGATGCTCCCCGAATGGTCGTGATTGCAAACCGACGAAATCCATATGTTATACCCTAATGATCAACGACAATTACGTTGTTCAATATCACCATTCTCATTGGGTTTTCTGACCTGTGTTTTCTGCCACTTGAGATGATAATGTCGAAGCAGTCCGGAATAACGGTCAGTAAACTCCTGGCTGCTATCCGCCTTCTTGACTGCTGAGCTTAAGCGGTCGGTACGATGATATCCTGGTATGCCGCCAAGAGACCACAAAGCATTCTGTAAACCATGACTAAGACT
>JAVCDD010000289.1 GCA_030765125.1 Candidatus Hatepunaea meridiana | reverse complement strand
TCCTCACCTGTTGATCAGTGACCATTCAGATCCTCCTTATATATGATCTGAATAGTATACCTGATTCAGTTATTCAATGTGGGAATTTTAATTGTCGTTAGACGGGAATTCTAATTGTCGTTCATCAACACTTCTGAATTCCAACCTGCGATCAATCGACAAGTTATTGTATTCTTAGCCCCAATCCCAAGTATCCGGAATCTAATATAATATCACTTGGGTAAGTTACTCGCCCCTGTACCATTAAAAACCATTTAGAGTTCAGCGAATAGTCACAACCGAAGAATAGATGAGCTTTACTGACAAATCTGAACTGATTGCCGAGAGAAGTCATACCCTTCAAAATATCATTTTCACCAAATATTTCTGAGTAGATAGCGTGTATCCCCACTCCAGTGGCAATATATGGCGTGAATTTAGTAGCCAGCAAATTAGCTTCGTATCGTCCAAGAAGATAGGTTGACCACGATGTTATTCCTACCGTTCCACCCATTTCATGCTTCTGCAATGAAGTCGATTCGCCAAACCCAAGTTCCACTTTGACTGGAAATTCCATGCAGAATCTGGTGTACCATAACTCATTAACAGACAGATTCATATAGCCTTGTGGAAAACCGACTGATCCGACTAAGCCCATATTAATTCGAGCTTCCAGATCGGTACTCGGCAAAATGACAACGATAGTCAATATCATCCCAATAATCGATGGTCTCATTGTTAATCTTCTCTATGATTTTATTTTAAAGAACATTACTCTACTGTAAGTTGGAGTTTCGAAAGCAAGACAATACAAGCCGTCTTCAACTTCTTTACCATTTTTATCTTTCAAATCCCACTCCACTTTGTGCAGTCCCGGCGCAAAATATCCATCAACCAACATTCGTACAATAAAACCACTACCATCAAGAATGGAGATGGAAACATGGCTATCCTCTGGCAGAGAGAATTTTACCCAGAATTGATCCTGCTTGAGTGCTTCTCGATTTAAAACAGTAATATCATAATCAAAACTGCTCTCGGTTACAAAGCACGGTTCAACGATATTGATGTCATCACACCCGGAAAAAGTCATTAAAACGAGTGAAACAACTAATAACCATTGAACTAAATTGATGTTTCGCATAAAATTAATATCTTTGTTTCTGGATTTTGAATTGTCCCTCATTTGGCTTTTATATATTCTGATGTTGTTTTTACAATCTTTGTTAGAATGTTGATAATTTGATTAATTTCACTCAAGTAATCTTGAAGGGGGATGTTAACTAAATCGCTTTTATCAAGCAAATCTAACCAATATTTCGTTTCTCGAGCTTCCTTTGATGCAATAGACATTTTAGATAAAAAGTCTTTCTTGCTTTGAGCAGCTTCCGCTTCCGAAATATTCGCTCCAATGCTTGTTCCGCTTTTCAACAATTGCCTGGAGATTACAAACTCTTTCTGGCTTCGAAGTAGTTGATAAAGCTTAATTATTTCCAGCGCAAATCCAAAACTCTTTTCTTTTATTATATTTTCTTTCATTAATCCAAAATTCAAAATTAAGCATTCAAAATTTAAAAGTGTTTTCTTTCATATTGCAACCAAAATAACCTTTCCCTTAATAACTCAACATTCAAAATTTAACATTCAAAATTTTAAAAGTAAATCGGCTCATCATATTCCCCATAAGCATCCTTCAGAGTCTGCGCAATTTCACCAACCGTAGCATACGCCTTAACCGCCTCAATCACCGAAGGCATCAGATTCAAATCATCCTGTGCATCCTGTTTAATCCTGTCGAGGCATTTTTTCACCTCTATGGAGTTCCGTTGTTTCTTAACCTTGTGAAGCCTTTCAAGCTGTTTCCTGGCATTTTCCTCATCATAAGGATGAAATTCGACCGTTTTAGCTTCCTCTTCCTTGCGGAAGCAGTTGACGCCTACCTTCTTAGTATCACCATTCTGAATTGCCATCTCTCTTGCATAAGCCTGTCGGGAAATGGCTTCTTGAATTGTGCCGGTTGATATTGCCTTAACAATCCCACCTTTTGTATCTACGGCTGCCATTTCTTTCACTATTGCCGCTTCCATCTGGTTGGACAGCGTCTCTATGTAATACGATCCGCCCAATGGATCAACGGTGTCGCATATTCCCATCTCGTGAATCAGTATCTGCATAGTCCGCAACGAAATTTCAGCCGCCTTCTCTGTCGGGATAGTGAAGGCTTCGTCGTAAGAACACAGCGCCATCGTTTGAGTGCCGGAAAGTGCACTGATCAGGGCGTAGTAGGCACTTCTGATGATGTTGTTTTCAGGCTGCTCTTTGGTTAATCCGCCACCGCCACCACCAGCTATCATCCGCAGCCAACAGGATTTATCATTCTGAGAGTTGTACTGCTCTTTTATGATCTTCGCCCAAAGCCGTCTGGCGCCTCTGAATTTGGCAATCTGCTCAAAGAAATTCCCGTAAATGTCGAAATTAAAAGAGAGACGGGAAGCGAATGTATCTATATCCAACCCGCGTTTCATGGTTTCGTCGGTGTATGCTTTGGCAATGCAGAAGGCATAAGCCATCTCCTGGACGGGATTAGCGCCTGACTCACGGATGTGATAACCGCATACGCTCACAGGGCTGTATTTGGGGACTTCATTAGCGCAGTATTCGATGATATCCACCACCATTTTCACCGACGCATCAACGGGAAATATCCACGTTCCTCTGCCGATGAATTCTTTTAGAATATCGTTTTGTGCAGTTCCGCGAAGATTCTTGATATCAAAGCCTCGCTTTTGCGCCATTGCGAGATACATTGCTACCAGAATTATGGCTGAACCATTGATGGTTAAAGAGACCGTTATTTTATCGAGGTCGATTCCATCAAAGACTTCCTCGAAATCGGCAAGTGTATCGACCGACATCCCGACGCGTCCAACTTCACCGACAGCACGCGGATCATCCGAGTCCAGACCGGTCTGAGTAGGCAGATCGAAAGCTACATTCAAGCCGGTCTGACCGTTTTTTATCAGGTATAAGAACCGCTCATGCGTCTCAGTAGGAGTGCCAAATCCGGCATACTGCCTGATCGTAAAAGGACGCTTGCGGTACATCAGCTTGTGAATTCCACGCGTGAAGGGATACTCGCCCGGATTGCTTAGATCCGGTTGTCCTATGCTTTCATGAGTATATAGAGGATCAACCTCTATACCGGATTCAAGGACTACCTTGGTGATGTCTTTTTTCAAAGGTGTTTTGTTTTTCATTTCTCTTATTCCTACTATGGTAATAGAGCGCGGATTTTCACGGATTGTAATCGAAATCCGCGAGAATCCGCACAATCCGCGTCATCCGCGTTCTATTATTTTTCTGCTAACTTATCGCAATAACCAATCACTTCCTCAATGGTAGTACCGGTCGGAAACGCCGCCACCGCTCCTGTTGCGACTATCGCATCAACGTCATTATCGGGAATATTCCCTCCCACGATCCAGGGAACGGTTAATCCCCTTTTCTTCATCTCCGCATTCATCTGTTCGCACAACACAAGATGCGTCCCCGACAAAATAGAGAGCCCGATCAAATCAACTTCATTATCGACAGCCTTCTTAACGATTTCTTCAATAGTCTTTCGCAGACCGGTATAAACCACGTCAAAACCAGCATCGACCAGTGCATGTCCCAGCACCTTCACCCCCACGTCATGCCCGTCCAAACCGGGTTTGCCTAGGAGAATTTTTAGTTTTTTTGTACTCATTGAATTAAACCTATTTAATGAATTATTTCACAAAAGATTAAGCCAATTAAACAAATGTTACAATCGTTTTTAATCTGCGTAATCTGTGTAATCTGCGGATAAATCCCCGAATGTCTTACAACCCCAATTCCCTTGCTATATTTATCTTCAATATCTCGTTAGTCCCCCCCCCAAACAGCGTAAACCGCACATCCCTCCAATACCTCTGTATCGGATACTCCATTGCATAACCGTAAGAAGCCAAAATACGCGACGCCTCATCGCAGATTGAATTGGCGCACTCGGAGGCGTATAGCTTTACGATAGCAGCTTCCTTCTGGCGGGGTTTATCCTCATCGCATAACCAGGCGGTGTAATACAGCATCTGTTTGGAGGTTTCCAACATCACTGCCATATCGGCGGCTTTTGCTTTTATTGCCTGGAATTTCCCGATAGGTCTGCCGAACTGAACGCGGGTCTTGGCGTATTCTATAGCGTCTTCGTAGGCTGCGGTTGCTGCACCGATTGCAAGGGCGGCGGTCATAATTCTGATTTCAGCCAGGATTTCTATCAACCCCCTTGCCCCACCTCCAATCTCTCCAAGCAGGTAGTTTTTCGGAAGTCGAACCTCATCGAACGTAACTTCACTGGTTATAGAGCCGCGAACGCCGAGCTTTTCGATGTTTCTACCGACGTGGACGCCTTTATAATGCGCTGGAACGAGGAAGAACGAAGGTTTATCGTGGTTGTCGGTGCGGGAATACACGGAAAAGAAATCCGCATAAGGCGCTGAAGTTGCCCACGTTTTTTGCCCGCTTAGTTCAAAGTGATCGTCGAAGACCTTTGCTATGGTCGTAATACCGCTCAAATCGCTGCCGGCATTCGGTTCGGTCATACATATCCCACCGATCTTAGTTCCATCCAAAGCCGGGGTGAAATAGTTTTCTCTGACCTCTTCATCTCCATCGCGGTAGAGAAAATAGGTAGCCATCAGCGACTGCATCATACACGGCGCCGCGAGCGACATTGACCCGCGCGCCAGTTCCACCAACGCGAGGCAATAGGACATAATACCCGTGCCTGTGCCACCAGCTTCTTCAGGATACCTCATCCCAAAGAATCCCAATTCCCCAACTTCTTTGAATAATTCAGCAGGGAATTCTTTCTTCTCGTCAATCTCAGCGGCAGCCGGTTTGACTTTTTCATCGACAAACTTTTTGAATGTCTGTTGGATTAGTTTTTGTGTGTCGTTTAGTTCGAAGTTCATGGCTTAAATACCCGCTCCATTGCCTAAAACAGCTTCCAAATGTTTTTTTAATCCCGCTTCAACTCTTGATTTACCTGCAATAGAATCTTCGTAAAAGAGTGTCCTGAATGGAGACACATCAAACGGAAGTACGGTTTTTCTATCTGCAATCAGTATCGTTGGTTTTCCCAACGCGTGCGCATAGCCTACTTCGTAATAGACATTAGGATTGACTGGAGAAATATCAGCTATTACTATCGAGGATCCAGAAATATTACTTTCGATTGCTTTCGTAATATGTCCGGGACCATATATGTCATCTGCACGTAACACCGATAATTTGAATTTCTTACATACCGGCTTAATGACATCATTATACAGTTCATTGTATGGATCAGTGAACTGCATTACTACAAAGACAGTTGGATCCTCCCTCTCAACATTAAAATTAGTGATTTCAATATCATTTTTACTCTTACACCAGATACCAACCTGACTTTTGGAGATGGAATAGGGCAAATCGGTAGTAATAATATTGACGCCGTCTACATGCACTGAAACACGCGACCCCAATTTTCTTACTGACAAATGATATGGTTTGCCTTGTTTTAATTGACTATGCTCTCCCTGTGCAGCAAATATCTCCTCAACATTCTGCTTAAAAACACGAACCGTCGCAAAATGCGAAGTGCCTATACCTGCAGTTAAATAGCCTTGCGAGGATACACTATTTTCAATTATAAACTGACAGCCGACGTTTTCGACAGTACCACGAAATGTTATATTTGCATGGATATTGCCAATCCCAATGCTTTCTATGGTTTGGTCGCATAGAAAAATTCCTGTGTTTTCCTTTGCTTGAACGCTAATAGTAGGCTCAGTGCTCCCACGAAAGATTAACTTGTTGTCTTCCTGGTCTAACTTTCCAAGAAGCGAAACCCAGTTGTACATTTTGTTCTCCTGTTAAGTGTATTTGTTAAAGTTAATTATAGACTGTTTGGCTTTCTTATCATCAAACTTTCGAATATCATTTGGATTAGTTTGTTTCGTTTAGTTCAAAGTTCATTGTGTTACCTTTTCTAAGTTAGTACTCACAGGATTAGCTTCCACATCACCAATTCCCAGCAGCAGATTCTCAACCAGAATATCCTCATCCAAATCATCCCAATGAAGACCTGTACCTCCCCCACTAATAGAATATCCTTCCCTTTGTTCGGGTGTGGCATTCAGTAAACGCGGAAAATATGCTAAAGGAACTCCTAATTCTCTGCCATCGGCAAGTTCCAGCCACATTAAATCTTCGCCAAACCGTAATCTTATAGCTAAGGGTTTACTGATTAAAGTGTTCATTCCAATATCTCCTTATTACATTTTTGTTTTTCACGGCAACCTTAAGTAGTTCATTCAATTCTGATGATGATAGTGCATAAGATTCGGCAACAACAGGTGTAGGTTCCAGCCAGAACTTAGCTACTGCTTCACCTTTTCTAACATGAATATGTAAAGGTTCACGCGGACTGCCTTCATTTGAATAAAAGAAGAAACGAAAGCCTTTGTATCTGAATACTACCGGCATTAAAATTAAATCAACCTAATTTTTTCATTGACAAACATTTTGAATATTAGATTGTCTCATTGTTATATTGTTGTTCAGCAATATAGCAATATAACAATACAGCAATCAAACAATTTAACAATTTAACAATTAATCCTCTTTCAGTAATTGAAAGTCCTGTAAACCTATATCTTCCTGCATACAAGTTCACCCTTGCATATAGGAACAATAAGTGCGTCCACTCTTGGATCGTTCAGAGCATTTTCAAGCATTGACCTCAGTTCGTGTTCATGTGAGACGGCGTTATCCGCGACAAGAATGCCACCGGGAACCAAGTTGGGAACAACTGTTTCGTAACATTCTGAATAGACCTCACTTAATCCATCGATAAAGCAGAAAGCTATGTCTTTATACCCGGAGAGATGATCGCGAACGTCACCACAAACGAAATCCACGACGTCGCTAACTCCGGTCAGTCTGAAGGTATCTCGCGCAAGTTCAGCCTTAGCATCGAGAATCTCGAAGGTCGTAATGCGTCTTTGCGTAAGACGGCATGCCAACGCGAGCCAGAGGGTGGAGTAACCTGCGCTGGTTCCAATCTCAACATACTGCCCCGGCGGGGCTGTGGCTGCCAGCAATGCAATGAACTTGCCCGTTTCCGGAGGTATCTGACGAAGACGCTGAATATGCGGTGTACCGTCTATCCGGTCTTGCCTATCGATCTCCTCAAGAAGCCTCATCCGGTTAAGGATTGGTTTTGGGATGTTTTGGAACATGTGTTTATTTAACGTTAACTATTGAATTTACCCGATACTAATTTCAGAATCTGATCGTTAATTAGATTGTTTTTTTTGGCATTAAGTTTCAAATCCGCTATAATTTGTCTAATTATTACTTGACAATTCCCTGAAAAAACCTTATAATACATTTAATCCAGTTATCTGGAGGTGGATGGTTAAGCCATCGGGACCCTTCGGGGTCCTTTTTTTTATAATAGCTTTTTCCCGAACAGCCTTTCATTATACCTGTCGTACTTTCCTTGTAGAAGATGAATGATCTTCTTGCTAAACGGCGCGATTTCTTTTCCCATTAACAAATTATTTTCATTAAGTATTTCATTACGACTTGGTAGCGCTAATAAATCCGCTATTTGAAGACCTGTTATATTGTTGGCTTTTAATTTGATTTTTAATTCTTTACTGGTTAGAGCATTCTGAAACTGTTCTGGATTCACATAATCCGTGCCATTATTCCATAATCGTATAAACGCATCTTTCAGTCGTTTATCTTCCTTTCCACCCCTTGATTCCGCTAAAACGTCGCCTTTGTAATTATTTCTATTCAGGAAAAATACGAACCTTTCCAACATAACTGCAAGACAATAATGATATGGATCATATCGCCATGTCCTATATGTCTCTTTATGTTTTTTCTTGTCAATACAAATTGAAATAACCGAATACTCCCATTTTTTCAAAGCGTTCAACAAATCTCTGTCAAACTTCCTTCTGATTTTTTCATCACGTAAAGCTCCAAATGGTCTTTGCGCTTTAAGAATTTCCTTTCTATGTAATATTACCGGCTCATCTGGATGCGACCTGAAGTACTTAATTTTCAATGATTCAATTTCAGGATTTACTACACTTCTAACATATTCTAACTCAAATATTACACCAGTTAAACATAGAAACCGATGGTTTGGATTGTCGGAGCTGTTCAGATCGGGATTGCCGGTTTCATCAATGTATATTCTGTATTTCATGTGCTACTCTGCTGGATCACTGTTTGGATGTTGTTTAGGTTAAAATTCACAGTTCTTCATCTTGGTATTAAACTCCTCAATTTTTTGAAAGAATCCTTTGTTGTTGATTTTTAAATCCTTTTGCGCAATTTCAATTATCTTCTCAATACTTTTCTTATAGATTTGCATCCGTTCCCAAAATAGATCCCCATCCCAATTTTCATTCCAATTAGCAAAGTGCTTATCCGTTAAGAAATCATAGGATTTGATATATCCTTCCAGAATTACCATTAACTTAGGTGAAAGAATTAGTTTTTGATTCTAATTCTTTCTTTGATCCTCTTGTGTGAGTCATCTACTTTCTCAAAATATAAATTGAAGTTATCTATACTTTTCCCATGTTCGTAAATTTTGTATGCTCTTTCATCTGCTTCAAACAGAATATATAAATCATTTAAAATTTCCAAAATAGCTTCATACTTTGAATCCCACATCTTTTGCTTTCTATATACACTTATAGCAACCAATGTGGTAATTGCAATGATAATTGCTGACACAACTAATGAACCCAATATACCCAAGATAATGCTTTGATAAATAATATCATTACTTTCCATTAATCATCCCCTTTTCTCCTTCAATCCTCTTAACCGCCTTATCAAAATCCCTATCTTCCCTATCGTCAAGCAGCACCCGTTCCCGATTAAACTTATCATATTCAGATTCAGCCAACTGCTTTGCTATTTCATGGGATATTTTGCCCGAGTGTTCCAGGATATTCCGGTCGTTCAACTGTAAAAAACCGTTCAGTTTGTCTATCCAGTCCTTCATGTGCATAGTAATGCGCCGCATAGCTTGTCCTTCCGCGAAGATTAGATACTGCTCGACAAGATTGTTTAACGCTTTCAGTTCACCTTCATTCAGGTAGTTCTTCGAACCTGACGACTGCCTTCTTTTTGAACTTGTAAGAAATCCTTACAAGTTGAAACATCTTCCAGTTCACCCTCTGAATAGATATTTCTCAAATGCAGAGTGATGTTCTGCAGAGTTGTTTCAAACAACTCTGCCATCAACTTCTGCGTGAGCCAGACCGTTTCATTTTCAAGCTGGACTTCAATTCCGGTTCCACCGCTTTCCCGCTAATAAATAAGTATCTGTGAATTGCCTTTTATGGGCAGGTTTTCTATCATTGTATGCCTCGCTGTATAATACTACAGGATACTCAGGATGAATAGGATAAAAAAGAAAAATTTAAATCTTTTTAGTTCATTCTTCTTATCCTATCTATCCTGATTATCTTGTTATGTTTTAGAATAATCCTGTCTCAGAGAAACCGGGTAACGAACTGTCAAGTAATCCTTGACAGTTGAATCTGTCATTTAGCTTTGCGCCAGTCCTTCCTGAAAACTAAATACAGATAATGATCTTCGGGAGGGAAATACTTCTCAACATTCTTGATTGGGTATTCCTCCCCATTTTCTATTCTCGTTGCCCTGACATATTCCTGCATCTTCTGGGAAGCTATATTGCTTTTCTTCGGGTCAGCCTTTACAGCCTGGCAATCTGTTCGATTTGTAAACAGATAGTTCACTAATCCCTGCTTTATCTCTTTCCCATATCCGTTATTCCAGAATTCCGGCAGGAGTTTCACATCTGTCTTAGATACTCCGTTCTCATCGGGAGTTCCCAGCATACACTCCCCGATTTTCAGATCACCTTCTTTCCTTATCACGATCAAACGGCTGTCATACTCGGTCACACTCTGCTTTTGAAACTGCTCAACTATCCTTTCCTTCGAAATGCCTAAACCGTTCGGGAAACCTACATTGATCATTACCTTTGGATGATTCCACAACCGGAAGAACATTTCAACGTCTTCATCAGAAGTCATTGCTTTGCGAATATGAAGTCTGTCGGTTTCAAAAACCATAAGCATTTATACGTAAATATCTAACACCTTTTAGTTACGCGTAGGGGCCAATTTATTGAGCCCCGTTGCATAGGTTGAAGGGGCTCAATAAATTGGCCCCTACGCGGATTTCGCACTTGACAAAGCGATGATAATTACTATTCCGCTATCTCTACTCCGTAATCCTCCTTTGCTGTTTCCTTCGAGCACACTTCGTTTTTTACATCCATAACCACCTTCTCAGTGTCCCGTTCCTTCGGATCCCCAAATCCTCCTCCACCGGAAGCCACCTGGTAATAAATAGTCCCCGCTGGAATGCCCTCAATCAAATCCTTACTCATCGGAACGAACTCTTTTCCATCCGGGTATTCTAATGAAATCTTGTTTAGAATACTGCCCTTGCCTCCGAATAAACCGTAGGGTGCAGCCTTATCGCCATCCCCGAAGACCACCATCGTCGTGTTATCCGCTCCCAATCGGATCTCGGTTTCGACTCCGAGCCCTCCGCGCCATTTGCCGGCTCCAGCGGAATCCTTCTGGTATTCATGCTTGATAATCCTGTGAGGTGTCTGCTGCTCATACATCTCGTAATCCTGATCCAGCACACCGCCGGAAGCGTCTATCATTCCTATATGATCATAGCCGTTATCGCCTTTTAGAGCGCCTGAACCGCCTTTCATCCCGAGGAAATTTATATCTACGTATTTCCTGCCTGTGCGCGGATGAATGCCTGTGAACAACGAACAGAGCAGATGACCCCAGCCTGCGGTCACCTTGTCGGGGATAGCTGAAGACAATGCCTTGAAGATCGCATCGGCAACCTGCGGGCAGAGATGATTGCCGAATGTGGTTGCCTTGGGATAGGACGCATTCAGAATCGTGCCCTCCGGGACTATGTATTTTAACGGCTTAATCATCCCCTCGTTATGCGGGATGTCGGGGTTGACCATTTGCAGGAAGGTCAATGTAATGGCAGAACAGGTTGAGGTATAGGTGCCGTTTACAAATCCGTTTGTCTGGGGAGACGATTCTGAAAAATCAAACGTAATGGCTTCATCCTCTACCGTAATTTTCACGTGGATCGGGAACTCGGTACCAGGATGTCTGCCGTCGTAATAGACTCGGCTTGCGCCTTCGTAGACCCCGTTAGGAATGCTTTGGATTTCCTTTTTCATCATCTTTTCTGTGGAATTGAACAGTTCTGTCTTGTGATCTTCAAAACACTCAATTCCGTACTTCCCCACCAAAGCCTGAAGCCGTCTTTCACCCAGCGTGCAAGCTCCTATCTGAGCTTTTATATCTTCAGCCACCATCGGCAGTCGTATGTTGGCAAATATCAAATCCCAGACGTCCTTTCGCAAGTTCCCTTTTTCATACAACTTGACCGCCGGAATTCGGAGCGCCTCCTGCCATACTTCGGTAGCGTTCGGATTATAACCTCCCTGAACCGCGCCGCCGATGTCCGCCTGATGCCCCTTCGCCGCCGCCCAGCCGATCAGTCTATCATTATGAAAAATAGGCTTGAAAACGGCAACGTCATTATTCTGGTTGCCCATCGAGAATACGTCGTTGTGCATAATGACGTCCCCCGGATAGATTTCATCCCCGTAGGTTTCAAGTATCACTTTACAAACGGGACCCAGCGAAAACGAAAGTATGGGCAGATTTTCCGTCTGTTCAAGCATCCGTCCTTCCGCATCATACAGCCCCGTTACAAAATCTTTCGCTTCACAGAGAATAGGCGAACGGGTCGTTTTGGTGAGAGAGATACTCATCTCATCAGTGATGGATTTGAAGGATCTTTGGAATATTGATAGTAGGATTTTGTCAATCATTTGTTTTTATTGTTTGATTGTTTGATTGTCTCATTGTTTCATTGTTTCATTGTTACAAGTTATTCTAAAGTTTTGTAACAATAGGGGAATGGATCAAATATATTCGTGTCTTTGTTTCTTGGTGGTTAATATCCAACAACTTTTGGAAGATGTCTTGCACAGTTAAATTGTATTAAAGTTTTCGAAACATTGCTGAACCAAGAATATCTGCTACATCTATGATATTTTCCGGTTTATCTTCCATAAATTTATCAAGGGACCGTTTGCAGCCCCAATTAGACTCAGAATTGTTGTAATCGTGTACTATAATAAATCCTCCGGACGACATTCGAGGGTAAAAGAATTCAAGCGAAGCTAATGTGGGTTCATATAAATCCAAATCAAGTAGTACGAAGGCAAATTTTTCGTTCTCTAAACCATTAAATGTGTCTGGTACATAACCTTTTCCTATGAAAATGTTGTCTGATGTTCCAATATTTTTCGTAACTAAATCAACACTTGTGTTTTTGAACCGAGTGTCAGATTGATTATGTTCTAAGTCCTGTTCAGGAAATCCCTCGAATGTATCAAATAAATAATAAGCTCTATCTGGCGCCAAATGATGAATTATCTTACTGGTTTCACCTTGAAAGACACCGGCTTCTGCCATACTACCATCAATCTGTTCGTTTTGGATACGCTGTACAGCCAGCGCAATCGTAGCAAACCTGCTGTAATCATTATAATTCATTACCATATCGTGTACATCAGAATCGAAAGTGGGAAACCACATCGCTCTCGCTTTACGTATTGGGGTCAGTATTATCTTGACTAATGGAACTAATCCGAGTTTTCTCACAATTTGTAATATCAACATGACATTCGTGATCCTTGTTTTGTTTAGAAATTGCCGGGATGATAATCTATTGCTATCATTACTTTGTTAAGTGCGAGATTCGCGTAGGGGCCAATTTATTGAGCCCCTTCAATTTATGTAACGGGGCTCGATAAATCGGCCCCTACGCGGAACTTATGATGTTGCAATAATTAGTAAATGCTTAACAAAGTATTGCTATTTACCTGTCAATATCATATTTTTCTACAATCTAATATCCTGAATGGATTTGTCATATAAATCACGTAAATGATTTTATCACCTCTTAAGCCATTTTCAAGTTTATGTTTTTGTGATGGATGCGTTACAATTTCCATCGCTTTTTCAGGAGAAAACCAGCCTGTTTCGGAACTTTCCAGGCTTGTCCGCAATGATCCACCAATTGCATCACACGAAAATGTTAATTCTCGTAAGGTCCGAGAAATCGTTCACCGTTAAAATGGATCAGGTGAGTTGGGGATTCAGCTACCCACACTTCAGTTTCCCAGGATATGTCAGCAAGATATTTCAACATTGTTCTCCTATCAAGGAATGTGGTTACATAAACAAGCCCCGCCTTTGAACCGGAAAATAATTCTTTCAACTCTTGTCGTCGCTTCGGGTTCACAGGACCGTGACTTGTGACCGCTTCAATCAGAACCAACCAATTCTTCTTTACATAATGTACAACAACATCAGGCATTTTGCCATGTTCTTCAATCTCCACGCCAAGAACACGAAGCGCATCAGAATCGAAATAAGCCCACTTCTTCTGTGTATCGCCTACATATATGATCTTCCCACCGGGTGTGAACATTGAGCAGAAATCATCTATTATCTTCTTAACCAAAACATTTTGTCCACCCGGAGACAGCCGGATATCTTCACCTTTCTTTATTTTCACGGGGATACGCTGCATATCACGTTCCCGCGCATAAAGCTTTATCAGTGTGTCAACTGAGCACAGATATTCCTTCAGACATTTGCGCCAATCACGCTTGCCGAACTGACGCATTAACTTGAGCGCCGATGGTTCAATCTGATAAACCGCCTTTGGACTGTTCGTAGGACGCGAAGGTTTGTCCGGGTTCGGCACAACCAACGCAGCCTGAATGAATTGATGTACTGTTTGACGGCGTACAGTTTCACGTGTGTTTGGTGCATATTTTTTTTTATAATGCTCAGCAAAGAAATCCATCATTGGTGTGATACCTATTAGAGGATCACGCGAACTTGACCATTTATCTTTAGGTTTTAGATCAAGCAAAGAAAGCAACGTTAAAGCTGAACGCTCGTTTATTTGTTGCTTTGGAAAACCAAGTGCTTCTAATATTTTCAATGCTTCTTTGATCTTTTTCTCTGATGTGTCTATCCTCTTCTTTTTATCCATTTTTATAACACTCGCTTTTTAAAATCGAATCTATCGTCTCTTGTTTAGGCATAGTCTTTTTTACATACTTGCCAAGTTTAACGAGTTCCTGACGAGAAGGGTAACGCATCTTCCGCAAGTCTGTTGCATTAACCTGCGTATGACCGCTGAAAAGCCGAAAGTACTTGTCACATAGCGTCGAGTTCAAAAAAAGCGATAATCCCTTTGCCAAGTCCGGTGACATACTATTACCTACTGCGTGGTAATAGTTTAAATGGTTTTCAAAACCTATAAAAGTTGCTTTGACTCTTTGTGGATCAAAAATTACCGAGACTATGCGTCGACGTTCTTCTTTCGATGAAAAACGCTTAGTTAATACGTAATAACCGGATGCAACCATCAAATCCTGTGTCTGATTTGACAAAACAATTGCATTAGGTTTTTTCCCATTCGATATGGGCCATTTTACATAGCCATCCTTAAAATGACACGGATACAATAAAGGCGCTGTTCCTAATTCGGGTTTGGATCTTAAATATTCTCGCATTCGAAAATCTACCACTCGACCGGTAGAAACATCCAACCCCAAATCATCCAAAGTTGTCTTAAATCGTGACATCCTTTCCAGAGCCTGATTATCTTCATCATTTAGAATAATATGAATAAACGCATCGGAATCGTGCGGGAAGACTATATGTTTAAAAGGAACCTCTCTTATAGTTGAATTATTGAAGTCCAATCCTTCTGAAACGGAAACCTGAACGTACTTTGATTGAGGTTCATTCTTTACACAATGGAAGATAACATTTTCCTGCAGTACGGCATTGTCGGCAAACGCCTTTTTTCGCGACTCAAAGATGTGAATCCGTCGCAGGCTCATCAATTCCAATAACGCCTTACGGAAGTTACGAAAATACGGTCCATTACAGAAGCTGCGAGGCGTAATAAAGACTAATTCACCTGCTGGTTCCAACAGCCTTGCCGCCAGCCATACGAATGCCGAATACAGATTCGACGTTTCCATCCCCGCTGAATTAAGCAGCTTCCGCGTTTTCGTTTGCCCGTTTATCTTCTTGTATGGGGGATTCAGAATTGCATGCGTGAAGCGCCTTTCCTTTGGAGCAAAAAGTCCATCATCCAATTGCGATAGAGATGCTGAAATGAAATCCTCATTTAGAACGGTTGCATTAAAATCTATCCCATACTGATTGCAAGCATTTCGACAGGTATCAACAGTATTATTCAAGTAAGGTAAAATATTCTCGTCGGTCTCAAACGCAATAACTTCAATCGACTTTGGTTTAATCTCGCGTGAACAAAGCTCTTGCACACTCGCCGCTAATAAAACGCCTCCACCTGCCCCAGCGTCCAGAATCCGAACGTGCTCAATGTTCTTCTCGAATAGAGAAGACATAAATTGAGCAATAGATACGGGAGTCAGGAACTGCCCTATCGCGGAATTGTCTCTTCGAAAAGATGTACCGTTCACTATTTGACGAGCTTTATCGGTTATGCTAAGCGGATTATTCATAATTTCGATGATCTTTGGAATATTGATAGTGGGATTTTGTCGATCATGGTTTTCCTGGGTTAATCATTATATTTCTGTTGAAAAAGCATTCAATTTGTAATTCCCGCGCAACAGTTTGTCCGAGAATGGCTGTAACAGGCTGTCAGGTTTCCCCGTCTGGCACCTAAGTCATTGTTATTGCACCAGGGGAGGACGCCTGACGGCACGCAAACCATGCACGTTTTTTACCATTGCTCCTCGAAATATCTTTGTATACTCATCTTGTCAATCTCCATTAGTACAACGTGAAAGGATTTTCCTGATAAATTTTCATTATGGAATAAAAGTATTCGGTGAGCAAATTCAATTTTTTCAATTTCATTCTGAATATCACCCAAAAGGATACTCTTGAACTCAAAATAAATCTGATACGCATTCTCGTTATAATGTTTTAGAAAATCAATAAAATCCGTTTTTTCCAATTCTCCTATTTCTCCCCTAATTCTTGTTAAAATATTAGTTTGCTTTACAGTTTCATATATTTCTTGTTTGAGTGAATTAAACTTATCCGTTTGGGAACTATCAAAAAACTTACCCGTTTTGGAACTGTCAAAGGGAATACCATATTTTACAGTCATAACGCTAAATATTATTGAATTCATTTCATGTAGATTGTTGGCAAAAGATCTTATCGCAGAATTCATCTCATTTGTCTTTGATTTCACATTTGAGTATTTAATCTGATTTTTTGCAACATAGTTTGACACAAAATAGGAAATAGCTCCTGACAAAACAACTGCAATCAATGCACTAATTAAAGGATTTTTAATTGCTTCGATAAACGCTTGTGTACTCATTTGACTGTTCTCCCTGTAAATTACTGAAGTTTCGCACCATAGAAATTGGGCGTTTTTAAGGGGTTTTTAGTATAGAAACCGACCCATAATTTGTTATATTGTAGTTAGTTACAACAACATTCCAAAAAGGAGCAGGAATCGTG
>JAVCDD010000229.1 GCA_030765125.1 Candidatus Hatepunaea meridiana | reverse complement strand
CCGTTTTTCTGGATATTAACCCTCTTTTGTCATTCCCGCGAAGGCGGGAATCCAGGAGAAACAATAAGTTGTCTGGATTCCCGCCTTCGCGGGAATGACAAAAAAGGGGCTTTCCGGTCAGACACTAAGTAGTGACTAACCGAAAACCCCTATATTCTTGAATATAACCTTCTCTCTGTCATTCCCGCGAAAGCGGGAATCCAGGAGAAACAATAGGTTATCTGGATTCCCGCTTTCGCGGGAATGACAGAGAGAAGGATTTTCGGTCAGACACTAATTAAAGCAGATGTCCCCATCTGCCAGCGGGTTAAACAAAGGCGTCTGTCAGCGAGTTAAACGAGGGCATCAGCCAGTGGGTCACCCAACTTTTACAAGAACCTTTACTGCATCTGAAAATTTGCCATTTTTTCTGGATAGATCATAATGCCTGAAGAAAAAGTTAAAAAAGGACATTATCTATATGCTGTCGTTTCCAATGCTGAAGAAAAGGATTATGGCGCTATAGGTATTGATGATGGCGTAGTTTACCATATTTCGGACAGCGTTGTTTCAGCCGTTGTCAGTGACATTGCAAATAGGAAACTGCGTCCGGAACGTCGCAACTTAGCGGCTCACCAGGGAGTCCTTAGATTCCTCATGGAAGAGACTACACCGCTGCCCATGACTTTCGGAGTCGTTGCCGATAGCATAGAAGCGGTCAGGAAGATTCTCTCTCTCAACCAAAACATCTTCATCGAGCAACTCAGAAATGTCGCTAACAAGGTCGAAATGGGTTTGCGAGTGGCATGGGATGTTCAGAATATCTTCGAATACTTTGTGCACGTTCATCCGGATCTGCGGATACTGCGTGATCGTTTATTCGGTCGAAGCCAAACCATAAACCAGAATGATAAGATCGAGCTCGGTCGAAGGTTTGAACAACTTCTTAATGAAGATCGTGAAACCTATACTAACCAGGTTGTAAATGCATTAGAACAGAGCTGCGTAGAAATCAAACGAAATAATTGCCGCAATGAGGAGGAAGTAATGAATCTGGCATGTCTCGTGGAACGAGATATGCAGAAAAGTTTTGAAAACGGCATATTCGATGCGTCGAAGTTTTTCGACAATAATTTCGCATTCGACTTCAATGGACCCTGGGCTCCTCATAATTTTGTCGATATTGACTTGAAGGTTGATTCTCAAGAATAATTGTGGAATGCGAAAATAGTCTCCCGTTTTCGCATTCCACCACTCTCCGCTTATCTAATGTGAGTTAAACAATGTTTCTTATCGACGATATTCTGCTTGCTCCAATTCATGGTGTTATATGGCTTGCTCGAAAGTTGCACAATGCTGCTCAGGAAGAGCTTCTCTCTGAAGGAGAAGCAATTAAAACCAAGCTAAGTGAACTCTATATGATGCTTGAAACCGGTAGAATTACTGAGTCCGAATTCACGGCTCGTGAGAAGGATCTTCTCGACAAACTTGATGAGTTTGAGAGCCGAAAGTTCTAAACCAATGAACGACCACTTTAAACTTGAGGAAAGGGATGTTATCGGGTGGACTTATACCTACATTCTTAAAAAAACGGGGTTTGCGATTAATCCTGTTTAGCGGAAAAGGCGGAGCGGGAAAAACTACATGTGCTGCAGCTACTGCGATCCAATATGCGCAGAATTGTCCTCAGGATTTTTTCCTTATCGCTTCGACCGATCCGGCGCACTCGCTTATGGACAGCTTCGCTGGAAACTCCCTTCCCCAGAACTTAAAACTCACCGAAATCGATGCCCAAATTCTCCTGACCGATTTCAAGAAGAAACACAATGCAAAATTCCGGAAGATTGCATCGCGCGGAACATTTCTGGATGATGCGGATATTAACCAATTCTTGGACATTTCTCTACCGGGTATGGACGAACTTATGGCGTTTCTTGAGATAATCAAATGGATTGAGGATGGCATATATGACTGCATCATCGTTGACACAGCTCCAACCGGTCATACACTGAGGCTCCTGGAAATGCCGCAATTGATTCGTAAATGGATCGATGCCATGGATTCCTTGCTTGCAAAACATCGTTACATGAAAAAGCTTTTCAGTGGTTTCTACCGTAAAGATGAAATCGATGAATTCCTCTTAGATTTTTCTGCTTCTATTAATCGAATGGAAACATTATTACAGGATCCAGTCACCTGCCAATTCGTACCAGTTATGCTTGCTGAAGAGTTAAGTATTCATGAGACTGGAGAACTTATTAATCAGCTATCTTTCTTAAAAATACCAGTAAATGAAATTATCGTAAATAAACTTTATCCTAAAAATAAATGCCGAGTGTGTGCACATTGGCGAAAACATCAAATTGAAACACTGCAATTTCATATTCAGGAATTCACAGATTATTCTCTCTGGGGAATACCTCTTAATAAAAAGGAAATCCGAGGCACAAAAGTCCTTGAAACGTTTTGGGGAGACATCTCAGAAATTAGTAAGCAACCTTCAGATGCAGGAGAACCTAATTTGAAGACTGCACCTAAGTCATACCGAGTAGAGGGATCTCGATGTCTCCCTACTCCTGAAACTAAATTTATGCTTTTTGCCGGGAAAGGCGGCGTTGGAAAAACTACGTTAGCCAGCGCGACGGCAGTACGGTTGGCTTGCGAATTTACAGAAAAGAAAACCTTTATCTTCTCGACCGATCCTGCTCATTCACTGTCGGTTTGTTTTGACAAGGAAGTTGGTTCAGAACCAAAGGAATTGATGCCTGGATTAATAGCTTTAGAGATCGATGCTCAGTCTGAATTTAGAACCTTAAAGGAACAGTATTCAGAAGAATTAGAAAACTTCCTGAAGACTATTTCACCCAATGTTGATTTTGTCTTTGATCGTGAAGTAATGTCACGAATTATGGATGTGTCACCACCAGGACTGGATGAAATCATGGCTCTCACACGCGCTATAGAATTTATCACTAAAAACACATACGATTATTTTATACTTGATTCGGCACCAACCGGTCATTTGCTTCGACTTCTTGAACTTCCGCAATTTATAGAGCAATGGTTAAAGACATTCTTTAATCTTTTTCTTAAATACAAGAATGTTTTCAAGCTTCCGGAGATTATGAAAAAATTAGTGCAAATGTCCAAAGATGTCAAATATCTGCGCGAACTATTGATTGATCCAGCGAGATCTAAACTATATGTCGTTACAATTCTCACTGAAATGGCTTTTGAAGAAACCAAGGATCTTGTATCTGCATGTGAAAGGATGAGCATCGGCATACCAAGTATGTTAATTAATATGGCTACACCTTCCGATGGTTGTGATCTGTGCAATGAGATAAACGCGCGCGAATTTAAACTCTTACATAAATATTTTCAGACTTTTACCAGTATTCCTCCGGTAATGATCTATCGCAACGGCGAACCTCGCGGTTTGGAGCAGCTTCAGAAACTGGGAGATGCTCTCTATTGGAAAACTTGAACATGCAATACATCATAAATCATTATTACCGTTTAGGAGAGTTATGACCGACCATTCAAATTTAAACGAAACAGAACATGTCTCTATATGTGAATTGCTCGACCGAGTCCTTAATAAAGGTGTTGTCGTTATTGGAGATGTAACACTCTCAGTTGCGGGTATCGATCTGATTTACCTTGAACTTCAACTCATTCTAACTAATATTAAAACAATTCAAGATGAGCTGATTCCGAAGGAATTGAAATCATAGGAGATAATGAATGTCACCTTTTAAACAGCCGGTTGTAGAATCCAATGCACTGAGCGATTTTAGTAAAATAATGCAAAAAGGACAAGGTTCTCTTCTGCCTAATAAACAAAATACCGCAAAATCTATCTCAAGGATAAAAGGGAAAGATAGAATAAACTTGGACGCGGAAAAGGTAAAAAATGGACTTGCTCAACTGGTGTTATCAATTATTAAACTGCTTCACGAGCTTTTAGAGAAGCAGGCAATAAGACGCATCGACGCAGGATCATTGACAGATGCCGAGATTGAAAAACTCGGGTTAACTTTAATGCAGCAGACAGAAGAAATCAATAGAATCAGCAGAGAGTTTGGATTAAAGGAAGACGACCTAAACATTGATCTTGGTCCTATTGGGAAATTATTCTAAAGGAGATAATTAAGTGGCAATACAGCAACAAGCAATGCAACATTCAACCAATTCCAGCACTTTGGCGGACATTTTAGAGCGTATTCTGGATAAGGGGATTGTAATAGCCGGTGATATCAGGATTAATATCGCCGATGTCGAATTACTGACTATCCAGATTCGATTGGTGATCTGCTCTGTGGATAAAGCTAAAGAAATGGGCATGGACTGGTGGGTTAATAATCCCATGTTTCACCAGAATGAATTTAATAGACGACAAGACGATACTCTCACGCGGATAGAGGAAAGATTAGCCAGGCTTGAGACTTCCTCAGTGTAGTAAAACAGATCCGTTTTGTTACTCAAGTTCAAGCGGTGCATATTCATGGTCGAGCGACTTATAATACAAATCAAACATGCACTAATCTCACTTTTAGTTGTATTTTCCTTGGTTAGTACTGGACATACGCCAATTTTTTATGATTCGTTATCAATTTCAAGCCAGGTTCCGATTTCAAGCTGGAATTACTGGGGCTATCGCAAGTTAGCTGAAAAGATTGGCAATGAAAAGACTCATCAGGTTATTGAGATAATCGAGTCATCGGATTATCCGGAACTAATCAAGGCTGTTATTACCATTGAATCACTATGGGAGCCATTTGCCATCTCAACACGAGAGGCTCGCGGTCTGATGCAAATCAGGATGATAGCGGCGAAGGAGCTCAGAAAAGAAATCAAACCCGCCGATTTATACGATCCTGTCACAAACGTTAACTTGGGAATTCAGATTTTTGAGCAACATATGAATCACTTTCTCGATTTTAATGAGCCGTTGCATTGGGCGCTGACATCTTATAATCGAGGAAGATACGGGACGTTTGCTCTGAATTTAAAACCACCTCGCACACGTTACTCAAACAAGGTGTTAGCCTTGATTGAAAATCTATGATCTGCAAACAAAGAATTAAAACAGTCAATATTGTATACAGGATGAGGATTTTTATTTCGTATTCGGGATTCACTATCCACTGTTGTAATAACGCGAGGTTTAATTGTGAAAGGTGATAAACATCGCAATAATAAGAATAAAGATTCCGCTCCTCTCACTATTCTTATAATTGAAGATGATGAGGATTTAAATCGGTTCATTCAAAAATTCCTTCAAAAATCAGGTTTTCGAACCGAAACCGCTTTGAATGGAATTGATGCCATTGTCAAGGTGGTTGAAGACACGAATAAACTATTGTTGTTGGACTATATACTCCCGGACATGACGGGGGAAAAGGTCATCAGGAGCCTCACAGACAAAGCAATGAGTGTGCCCTTCTGATGAACGACAATTATTCTTCCCAGTCAGCGACAATTCTAATTGTCGTCAATCAGACATCATAAGCTCTATACCAATAGTTACCAAACCGATTGACCTGTTCGACATTTTCGTAGTTCTGGGCGAATGGTGTGTTTACTGTAAGTAGTGCGATGCATAAGATTGTGAATAAAAGGATTGCGTTCCGCATGATTATTCTCCATAAAAGTTGGTTATAATAATCCAACGTGAGTGTGGGGAGTATTGTAAGTTAATACTGTAAGTTATCTATGCATTAACCTTATGTCAAGTTATTTCATTCATTAATAAGAAGCTCGCTTAAAATCCGTTTAAGGAATTTTCGGGAACAAAGTAAGAACTTCGCGACCACCACAAACGGCGTAACAACGATCAGGATCGTAAAGAGGATATATTGGATTAACGGAGTGATTAGTTTTTCTTTTTCGGTTATGACTTTAGCTCAGCCGGAGTGCATAAGCTTGCTTAAGCATAGTGATGCGAAGCAAGCTTCACCGCTCCGGTATCATTAAATCGATTCTTTCATCTAATATATTGGAAAGACCCGCACTACTTGTAATAGGTTTGCATATTAGAGACATTGGGGCTTTAACCATGATTATACATTGCTGAGCTAAGGGGGGGGTATAATCGATTAGTATAATCCCCCAACCAGCGTTAGCGCACTTACATAACATACTAAAAACATGCTCCCACATTCGTCGAAGGATTTGTATCAGCCGGAAGGAAGGTGGAAATCAATATCGTCAAATTAGACGATATGGGTTAAGCAATCACTACATGAGTTATTCCGGTGTGATACCTCACATTTCAGAATTCTTTCCACCTTAACTTATCATCCCCTTTGATTTCAATTATTTTAAGTCTTATCATATAGATTCATAGGATGGCGCCGTTTAATACATTTTGTACATGTCGGATATTTGGTTTTGGGTAGGTAGAAACGCTCCGCTGAAACATCAAAGTCGTTATCGAAGTGTATTGGTGGGAAATCCGTTAAGGTTAATACAGAATCTGGGTAGAGGAAAACCATCATAGCGACTCAGAAAACTCACAAGGAAAAAAATGAACGATCAAATCAAAACCAAAGCGCAGCTAATTGACGAGTTAGCTGCGATGCGTCAGCGGATTACCGAACTTGATGGATCGGAAACCAAACGCAAGCAAGCGGAGGAAGCGCTTTTAAACGCACACAATCAACTACAGCGTTTGCTTGAAGCGAGTCCTGCCATGATTTATACCTGTGAAGCAACGGGTGATTTCGACGCAACATACATAAGCGAGAATATAAAAACCTTAATAGGGTATGATCCGGAAGAATTCTTGTCTTCTGGTTTCTGGGCAAAACATATACATCCGGAAGACGCGCCGCGTGTATTTGCAAATATTGGTCAGATTTTCAAGAATGGTCAGCATTATCATGAATATCGTTTTCGGCATAGGAATGGCTCCTGGAATTGAGGAAGGCTGTGTGTCGGATTCGTAAGTATGGTATTTTTACGGCATTACGAGTTGCATTTTGACATAATTTGTTGTACATCGCGCGCGAGTAGTAGTGAATCCAGCGTCACTTCGTCACACAATCGCCGGAAAGCCAAGCTGGGTAAGGGTTAGAGGGGGTGACGGAAATGTGACGAAGTGTGACGGAAAAAGCAAGTGAGCAAGTAAGAAAGTGGGAAAGGGAGAAAGTAATAAAGCGTATCTCTGGAGCACGACGGCACTTGCGCCTCTCAAACATTTTCCCCTCTTAGCTTGTGTGAAATCCCAAATATCTGCACGTCATCTCCCCAAACTTGCATGGGTGGAATCAAGGGGGGGGTGAATCCGCCGTAAGGCGGACAAATCTGTCGGTAGCCGGACAGGTATCGACACAGTGCCTATATCCCGACACTATTAATTCGTAATTGTTTTTGCAGTTATGGAAGCGTATATTGAATCATACTACAACTAATACAGGGACGGCAACGAAAGTTATACTCTGCATCCTGTTAGTCTTTAGCTTTTCACTCATGTCCTGCACAGAGAAGTACATGGAGCCGGAAGAGTCAGGTTATATTTATCCCTTAGAAGTTGGAAATACCTGGGTATATGATCGATCTATGATATTTACCGAAGTGGATGAAGGTATGATTAACGAATCATATTCAGTCATACAGAACGAGATCACTGAAATAGATCAACTGAATAATAACATCAGCGCTTATCGTATGCACACGCGTGATTCGAGTTATACCGGCGACGTATACGCTGATCACTTAAACAGCTCTTTGGGGGCTGTTTTTTACTTTGGAATCTTGAGTTAAGTTCCTCAAATAGATAAAGGATATGAGGTGTTTCTTGAACCGATAGTCCGAACCTATTTGGAAAGGATAGTCAGCTCAGATTTTGAAATCTGAGAATAACAGCCTATATTACAGTAACTTCAGAAAAATCAACTTAGCACCTACATCTCACTTCTCTCTATCGATTGGACATATTATATGAGTGAACCCAAACGAATACTCATTGTTGATGATAATATGGATGAAGTGGTAGAGATTCAATATCAAATCAATTTAAATAGAGATAAAAATGAACGATCAAATCAAAACCAAAGCGCAGCTAATTGACGAGTTAGCTGCGATGCGTCAGCGGATTACCGAACTTGAAGGATCGGAAATCGAACGCAAGCAGATGGAGGAGCTGCTGAAGGAAAGTGAGGAGAAATTCCGCGTTATCAGTGCCTCGGCGCTTGATGCGGTGATCCTGATTGATGATGACGGAAACATCGTGTACTGGAATCCGGCAGCGGAACGTATTTTCGGATACACCAATGAAGAAATGACAGATCAGAACGTCCACGAGATTCTTATGCCTAAACAATATAGCGCTCAGTTCAAGAAAGGATTCAAGACATTCAAGAAAACGGGAGATGGAAATGCCATCGGTAAGGTGGTTGAACTGACCGCGATGCGCAAGGACGGCAACGAGTTTCCGATAGAAATAGCAGTTTCCCCGATTCGCATAAAAGAAAAATACTGGGCTTCAGCCATCATACGCGACATCACCGAACGAAAAAAAACTGAGGAAACGCTGCTGATAGGTGAGGAGCGTTATCGGGCGCTTTTTGAACAGGCGGGCGATGCAATAGTGTTGGAAAATGAAAATCAAGAAATAATCGATTTCAGTGATAAAGCATGCGAATTATTTGGTTACTCTCGCGTAGAACTCTTATCAATGAAAACGTCTGATTTACAAGCAAAACACTATGGTCGATTACAGATTTACAATAATCTTGATCAGCCCATTGAAATGCCCATTGTGAGAGATGCATTGCGAAAAGATGGTACAAAGATTGTTCTGGAGTTAACAATTGTGCCTTTAAAAACCAGTGGACAGAAGTTGTTTATGTCTATTGTTTGTGACATCACAGATCGCAAACGGGCGGAGGAAAAGCTGAAGGAATCCGAGAAGAAGTACTCCAGTCTGGTTGAGAGCTCCCAAGATTGTATAATTTTAATTCAGGATGGTCTTTTGAAGTATGTGAACCCTGCAGGGGCTCAATTAGTTGGTTACACCCTTGAAGAAATGATTAATAAAAACTTCATTGATTTTATTGCGCCGCATTCCAGAGAATTTGTTTTGAAAAAACATCAAGATCGTCTAGCGGGAAGACCTGTACCTAATATCTATGAATTTGAGCTTCTCAGAAAAGATGGTTCAACTTTTCCAGTTGAGGCAAATGCATCCTTGACTGATTATGAAGCGAAACCCACCGTCTTAGCCTTCATAAGGGACATCACCGAGCGTAAGAGAGTAGAGGAAGCGTTATGGGAAGAAAGGAGTAAATCACAGACGTACTTAAACATTGCAGGTGTGATGTTCGTGGCTCTCAATCATAATGGCGTAGTGACGATGATAAACAATAAAGGGTGCGAGATTCTGGGTTATGAGAAAGAGGAAATCCTTGGAAAGAACTGGTTAGAAAATTTTCTGCCCGAAAGATTGCGAGAAGAAATGAAATTCGTTCATGCGGATTTGACTGCAGGTGATATAGATTCGGAAGCATACTATGAAAATCCTATTTTAACAGTGGAAGGCGAAGAACGGCTGATCGCGTGGCATAATATTATTCTGGTAGATGATAAAGGAAATATTTCAGGAACACTAAGTTCAGGGGAAGATATCACTGAACGCAAACGGGCGGAGAAGACGTTACTGGAAAGCGAATGTCGATTCAGAGATATGGCGGAACTTTTCCCTGAGTGTATTTATGAATGTGATTTGGAGGGTAACCTCACATTTGTCAGCCAGATTGGATTTGAAAGGTTTGGGTACACAAGCGAAGATTACGCGAAGGGTATCGACTCGCTGCAGATGGTTGCTCCTGTTGACAGAAGAAGAGCAGCTGAAAATATTGCGAGGATAATAAAGGGAGAACTATTAGGAGGTGGTGAATACACAGCCATAAGGAAAGACGGAACGAAATTTCCTGTAATCATCTATTCCTCTCCTATTATGCGTGAAAACGATCCAATCGGATTTAGAGGAATCGTTGTTGACATCACTGAGCGCAAGCGATCAGAAGAGGCATTGAAAAAGCAAATGGAAGAAATCGAAAAAACAAATAGGCTCTTTATGGGCAGGGAATACCGCATCGTCGAAATGAAACGCGAAGTCAATGAGCTGTTGGAGAAACTCGGGCAGCCAAAGAAATATTCATCTATTGATGAGCAAGAAAGTTAGAAAGTAGAAACCCTAATCCAGCGATAAGGAGGTATATTCTGGATTTCCAACAATTAAAGGAGTGGTGTCGGGTGCCCTCACACGACGCATCATTTCCCCTTTATCTGTCAGGTGAGGGCACCTGACAGCACTCTTAGCGCTGGATTAGGGTAGAAAGTAAGAAAGTAAAAAAGATAGATTGAGGTTATAATGAAATCGGAAATTGAGTCGCTGGAAGCAAGTGTACGTGAAAGGACAGCGGAACTTACTCGGAAAAATGAAGAACTGGAGCGTGAAATCACCGAGCGCAAACAGGCAACGGAGGCTCTAAGAGAAAGCGAAGAGCGATTCCGTAATCTTATGGAGTTTGTACCAGGAGTATCAATACAAGGTTATGACTTGAAGGGTACCGTTTTATACTGGAATAAGGCAAGTGAAGAGGTATACGGTTATACTGCAGAGGAGGCGCTTGGTCAGAATCTTGGAGATCTAATAATACCTGATGATATTATGCCGCTATTTGAGAAGGCGCTGAAAACAGGAAAGTATATTGAGAAATCCGGCGAGTTTGCACCTCCCGGCGAGGTGGATCTTTTACACAAAGGCGGTCATCTTGTGCCGGTATATTCCATTCATACTGCGGTTAAACTTCCGGGTAAACATCCAATATTATTCTGTATTGACGTTGATTTGTCAGACAGAAAGAATAAGGAGGAAGCGCTGAGGGAAAATGAAGAGAAGTTGCGAAACATCTTTGAACATAGTACAAACGTATATTATTCTCATACACCGGACCATATCCCAACTTATCTGAGTCCTCAGATTAAAGATATTATCGGTTACGAAGTAGATGAAGCATTAATTAAATGGACGGAACTCGTTTCCGACAATCCTATAAATGAAAAAGGATTTGAACTAACATTAAAAGCAATAGAAACCGGCAAACCACAACCGTCATACGAGCTGGAACTCTTTCATAAAAACGGGAGAAAAATATGGGTTGAAGTTCGCGAAAGTCCGGTTGTTGTTGATGGGAAGACCGTATCTATAGTAGGAGCGCTTAACGACATCACCAAACGCAAACAGGCAGAAGAAACTCTAAAGGAAAATGAAGATAGATACAGACAGATTTATCAATTTTCACCTGATTCGATTATTATCCATGATATGGATATGAATATCTTGGATGCCAATAATAAGACAGTCGAAAAGTTTGGCTATTCAAAAAAAGAACTGCTCGAAATGAAGGTATTTGAATTGCATCCCGAGATAGAATTGAAACATTCCGCCCAAGTGTTGGCTGATGTAATGAAAAAAGATATGTTAAGTATTGAGACAAAGTTTGTGAGGAAAGACAGTTCTGTGTTTTTAGCCGAAACAACTCCGTGCAAATATACGCTTGGAAACAAACAGATAATTCATGTTGTTATTCGAGACATCACCGAGCGCAAACAGGCTGAAGAAGCCTTGCGTGACAGCGAGGAGAAATACCGAAGTCTTATTGAGAATATCGAAGATATTGTCTACTACACCGATACCGCCGGTAAAATTGTCCATATCAGTCCCCAGGTTTCCCTATACGGTTACATCTCCGAAGAAATAATGACTAAAGGAAGTTTTATCGAGATTATCTTTCCAGAAGATGTTGAACGGGTAATCGCGGAATTTGAACACAAGATGACTACTGGCGAAGAAATTCCCTGTGAGTTCCGCGTCCTGGATAGTTGGGGTAAAGTCCATTGGGTTGAAGATCGAAGCAGAATCGTAAGAGATGCTTCTGGAAGCATCATTGGTAATTCTGGTGTTTTACGCGAAATAACCGACCGTAAACTGGCAGATGAGGCGCTGCGAATGAGCGAAGAACGGTTCGATCAGGTTGCCAAAACAAGTCGGGAGATTATCTGGGAAGTCGATCACAACGGGCTTTACACCCATGTTAGCGCTGTCGTCGAGGAAGTATTAGGTTATAAGGCCGATGAAATTGTAGGCAAGAAACATTTCTACGATCTTCATCCTGTCGAGGGACGCGATGCCTTAAAGTCGGTAGCCTTAGAGGTATTCAAGAAGAAACAATCATTCATTAATCTGGAGAATCTCGCGCAAACCAAAGATGGGCGAATTGTTGTACTTTCCACCAATGGTCTGCCGATTCTGGACTCCAACGGTGAACTTTTAGGGTACCGCGGTGCAGACAGTGACATCACCGAGCGCAAGCAGGCGGAGGAGGAACGGAAGAAAGCTTATGAGGATCAAAAAAACAGTCGGATTGCCGCACTCAGTCTAGCGGATGACCTTACCGTAGAAATCACAGAGCGCAAGCAGGCGGAGAAGCTGCAGGATTCACTATATAGGATATCACAAGCCGTTGAAAGCTCTGAAAGCATCGATGATTTATACAAAGCAGTGCATGATATTATTAAGGATGTAATGACCGCGGATAATTTCTTTATCGCTTTATGTGATGAGGAAAATGAACTGTTGAGTTTTCCGTACTTCACAGATGAAAAAGGTGTTACTTTACTACCGCGTAAGTTCGGCAGAGGAATAACCGAATACGTGGTAAGAACCAGTGAATCACAACTGTGCTACAAAGAAGATCAAAAGGAACTGGAACGCTGTGGTGAAGTCGAAATCTTTGGCGATCTGTCTGAAATCTGGCTTGGAGTACCACTTATTATTGAGGGCAAAACAATCGGTGTGATGGTAGTTCAGGACTATTCGGATTCGAGCGCTATTGGTGAGCGTGAAAAGGAAATTATTGAATTTGTGTCAACACAAGTGGCAAAAGCGATTGAACACAAACGTGCGGAAGAAAATTTACAAAAAGGCGAGGATAAATTATCCGGTATCATCAAGTCAATCCCCGATTATATGAGTATAATAGACGAAGATTATAATATCGTATGGGCTAATGAAGTTGTTATGGATTCATTCGGTGTAGATGTGACTGAGAAAAAGTGTTACGAGGTATATCATCGTTTTGACAAACCCTGCAAGCATTGCATTATACAAGAAGTCTTCGCAGACGGGAAGGTTCATTCTCATGAAGCGAAAACGATTGACAAAGACGGCAACACAATATATCAATTGAGCCTTGTCAGTACAGCAAGCAGATATGCGGATGGACGCCCCAAGACCGCGATAGAAATATCGCGCGATATCACCGAACAAAAGTCCCTTGAGGATCAATTCCGCCAGTCTCAGAAAATGGAATCAGTAGGACGCCTGGCAGGTGGTGTGGCGCACGATTTTAACAACCTGCTTACAGTGATTTCCGGTTATGCTGATGTTGCTCTGAGGTCGCTCAATAAACGAGATCCGCTTTATGATAAAATAACGACGATTCAAGATTCGGCTCTTAGCGCAGCGGATCTCACAAGGCAATTGCTTGCTTTCAGTCGCAAGCAGACATTGGAGCCGAAAGTCCTCGATCTTAATCGGATTATTTCGACTTTAGACAAGATGCTGCGCAGGTTAATCGGTGAGAACATTGATTATAAAACGATACCTGCAAAGGGATTATGGCAGGTAAACGCTGATCCGGGGCAGGTCGAGCAGGTCATTGTCAATCTCGTGGTGAACGCCCGCGATGCAATGCAGAAAGGTGGGAGGTTGACATTAGAAACCTTAAACGTTACACTGAGCGAGGAATATGCACGGGATCATATCGAAGTTGTGCCCGGTGAATATGTAATGATCGCAGTAAGCGATACAGGCTGTGGGATGTCAAAGGAAGTGAAAAAGCAAATATACGAGCCGTTCTTCACAACAAAGGAAGTAGGCAAAGGAACAGGACTTGGGCTTTCAACCGTTTTCGGAATCGTCAAGCAGAGCAATGGACACATTTATGTTTACAGTGAAGAGGGAACAGGAACAACGTTCAAGTTCTATCTGCCAAGGGTTGAAGCAAAAGCCGGCAAGATTGATCGAAAAGCTGAGATAGATGAAATTCCCCAGGGAAGCGAAACAATTCTGGTCGTCGAGGATCAAGAAGCAGTGCGTGAATACACTCGTTACATCTTGGAAATGCAGGGGTATACAGTTTTAGAAGCTATAGATGGAAACGATGCTTATGATATTTGCCGGAAGCTTGACAAGCAGGTTGATCTCGTTTTAACTGATGTGGTTATGCCAAATATGAGCGGAGAAGAGCTGGTAGAAAAGCTTTGCGAGTTATGGTCTGATCTGAAGGTGGTGTATATGTCAGGTTATACAAAAAATGCAATTGTGCATAACGGAGTTCTCGAACATGGCACATCATTCATTCAAAAGCCATTTCACCCGAAGGAAATAGCTGTAAAGGTAAGGCAGGCTTTGGACGGGGGGTAAATCAATGCGAAAGGATGATGGCTGTTAATCAACAGCAGGATGTACAGGTATAGGATTTTTCTCTAACTTGTCATTCCGGACTTGATCCGGAATCCAGTAAGTTGTTGTTAATAGTGGATTCTGGATCAAGTCCGGAATGACAATATTAGGTATTCCCGCATAGCCTGACTGGGGTTGACAGCATAGCCAGATAATCTTCAGCATTCCTGTCTGTGTCCTTGTTTAAATCTCCCATTAACACCTGTCTTTGGTCATTAATTCTTAAATGCACGCGAGAGAGTGATTGATTCTAAAGACCGCGTAGATGGATTTCTCGAAGGGATATGTTCAGGATTAACAGGTTTTACTCACGGTGTTAAGGAACAATAATCGTTTTATTCGGTTATGCCTTTAGCTCAGCCGGAGTGCATAAGCTTGCTTATGCGTAGTGACGCGAAGCAAGCTTCACTACTCCGGTATCATTAAATCGACTCTTTCATCTAATATATTGGAAAGACTCGCACACTACTTGTAATAGGTTTGCATATTAGAGACATTGGGGCTTTAACAATGATTATACATTGCTGAGCTAAGGGTATAACCGATTCGTTTTATTGTTTTTTAGTTTGTTCTTATTTAATTGCGCATCGTAGTTCCGCATTTCCTCTCTATATCTGTCTATGCTGCTTTTCAGGATGTTTTGTTTCTTAGCATCACTCAGTCGATTCTTCAATCGTTCTTCAAGTGTGGGCACCAAATCTGCTCGCAGAATGATTATCAGTTCTTTGTAGATCATACTCTCCGTCTCATAACCAAACAGATACTTCAATCCAAGTAACTACCCCGGCAGGTCCTTAAGAATAGGAACACCATCTCTGGAATGAGCTTTTTCTTTTGAATATAATCCCCCAATCATTGTTTCCTCTCCATCGAGCAATAATATTGAAGTTTTTGCGGATGATTTTTTTACTTCAATACCAAGATCGCTGGCGGACGCACTGCTTTTCTGGACATCAAGATCAAGGTGAATAAATGTTACTGTATCCAATGTAAAAATATGTGGATTTACATTAATAATTGTACCTGCGGAAAAAAATTGCGTAACAGTGTTACCAGAATAATCCTTAGTACTTACAGAGAAATCGCTGCCTATCTGGATATGACCTTCGTTGTTTGATTGAACTGTGATTTGCGGACTGGCAATAATTTCGCCAATCTGATCATTTGCCAGCGATTTAAAAACTGCCGTTATACTGCCAAAATCGAGTTCTTTAAAACCATTTAACTGCAGCATACTAAAATAGTATCGGAACCGACGTTATTATCGTTTAGCATAACATAAGCCTCAAGCGAAGCTCCATTGACAAGATAATCATCATTTGGGTCGGGGGCAAATATACCAGTCAGGTTGTAACTGGTACAAAAAGAAAACCCGCTCCGAATTAACGGAACGGGCTTTGGTTGAAACACAAAGGAAAGGCTATTCACCCGAACCGAGGTCGAACTCCATCAGGAGATTGTTTCTCTGTTGTTGTCTTTCGATCTGATAAGATACATTTCTCCGAGTAGTTGCCGAAGGGTCATTCAATAGCGAATCTATCCCATTCTTCAGATCATCGTGTCCCTTTAGATAAGCATCGACTATTAAAAATGAAGTTGTTGAGCGCAGTTGCCGAACATCAGATTCTACACCTGCTTTTAAAATATCGACCGCAATACTCGCCATAGAATCGATTTGATTTTCAGGGCTCTTGAGGTAAGCGCCTGCAATCATCAATCCTAAAGTAAATGTTGTATCGGTTTGAACTTTTGTTTTAACATGTTCGAAATAACTTGTGCCAATCTTATCCCACAGATACGAGTAATAACCATCAAGGTAATTCAAACCAGTAAAAAGATGGTCGGCAATATCGTTTAAATCATCAGTGATCTCCCACCATAGGTAAAGGCTCAATATTGAATTCTGGATGTAACTAGGTTCCCAATCCTGATAATCAACACCAGGTAGTGGACCGTAAATCTCTTCCGAGAGAATAACACTGTCGCAACTTGAAGTACAATCAGCGATTGTTATGGAACGAACGAAGTTTTTTGAAGGCATCTTTTACGGAGCTGGTATCGTAAATTGCTTTTACGCCTAGCATTCGATATGGACAATAACAAACACTATTGCCAGTATAAGAAACTCCCGTTTCTCTTACCGGTATTGCAATTGTATAAAACGCTTTCACTTGTTTGGTTTGGTCGCAATATGAGTTGAACCAGGTGATTACGGTGTCAACCGGAACAGTTTCCGCATAAATTTGTGAAACCGAAATCATCAACCCAAGCAGAATGAAGGCAATATATTTTACACATCTATTCATCCGAACCGAGGTCGAACTCCATCAGGAGATTGTTTTTACGTTGTTGTTCTTGAATATCCCATATAACCTCGCGTTTTACGTATTGATCATCAGCTTGTAGTAGGGTATCTATGCAAGCTTTTACATTTGTATAACCTTTCATATAGATCTCAACCATTCTCGCACCCGCGTACATTCTTTGTACTGAAGAGACACCGGATAGTGTTCGATCAGCTAGCAAATCAAGGGCTTTTTCTTCCAAGTCATCTTCTTTTATGTATGCTTGAGTTAGGTATTCGGAGCAAATCCAAATACCTTTGTAAAATGTTGAATCGGATTCCTGTTCATCTTCAAGGTGTTCGAAATAATCCATACCTAATTCATTCCAAATGATTGCGTAATAGCCTATACGATTTACATGAGGTTGATATAGCAAGTCAGCAATTGTATAGAGGTCTGTCGTGAATCCCCAATTTACGTATAAACTTAGCACATAATCCAATATATGAGGGACATCCCATTCTTCAGCTTCCTGCAATCCAACGGAATCTTCAGGCGCAGGTCGATTGTTTAATGATAAACTAGCTTTAAATCCTGGAGGATAACTAGTGTAAGCATTTATTGTAATTGATCGTACAAAATTTTCGAAAGCATTACGAACTCTAGTAGAATCATATTCTGGACTTACTTCAACCATATCAGTTGATCGATGATAGTCCTCTTGTACAATAATTGTGTAGAATGCACCAACCTGTTTTTCTTGATTTAGACTATCGTTGAACCAGACAACAACTGTATCTAAAGGAGTACTTTGTGCAAAAGCGCTATTAGCAAACATCACCAACCCAAGCAGAATGAAGACAATATATTTCACACCTTTATTCATCAGAACCAAGGTTAAACTCCATCAGGGCGTTGTTTCTGCGCTGTTGTTTAGATATTTCGTAGTTGATTTCATACCTGATGGGTTGCCTTGAATCATGCAATAACGTATTTACACTTGAAAACAGTGATGTGTAACCTGCAGTATATACTTTCACAATTCTATAAGCAGTCCAACGACGGATTTCGTAATAGGGCGAGAACGCTCCCGTTTCGAGGATATCAAGAGCAATTTTCTTCATCTCTTTCTTTGGATCCTCACCGTACAAAAGGTACGCCTCCGCTATTCCAACGCCATTCACAAAAGTTGAATCGGTCTGAGTTCGGGTAAGTACGTGATTGAAGTAACTGGTATCCATTTGATTCCAGATAAAACAATATACGGGAAACAAATGATTATACCCTATGTATAGCGAATCAGCAATAGTGTATAGATTCCCACCAATATTCCATGAGACACATAAACTCAGAATATAAGGAAGCTCAATCATACCCTCAATGTCCCGATCATCTCCTGGAGTATCAAGATAGGCACAGGGAACAAAATCGGGAGGGTACGGATCAGGTTTGTTTATGGTAATTGACTCAACGAATCGAACAAAGGCGGCTTTAACATCGGTTGTGTTAAAATCATCCTTTATGGTCGTATTTGCAAACGGTCTCACAAACGCTGGCGTGAGTTCTGAAATTGTCCTGAACGCCCACCTTTGAGTATACTGGTTTTTTGTTCTGTCAAACATAACAACTATTGAATCTTGCCAAGCTGATGCATTAGCAAGCATTAGCGGCATTAATAGAACTAAAAACGAAAATTTGAACTGCTTCATTTTCATCTCCAAAATTATCTTCGATGACGAATATCTGTGTGAGCTCTTGTATAACAAACAATGATCGTATCATTTCCTGAAATGTACCGTAATGGCCATTCTAAGGCTTTCCCTGGATCTGGATAGCCATCAACTCTTCCGAGAGTATCATTGAGGAAGTAAGATCGTTTAAAGATAATCTCGGTTCCCCAATTGTTGACATTCTGACCATACAATCCAGTATAATTATGGTTGGCAGGCTGTAAATTCGCGCTAGAATAGACCTTGTAAAAGATTTTCGAAAGCTTCTTTCTATGATCTTCGTTCGTATGTCTGAACTCATTCCAGTACAAATTATAATCAATAGCGCTGCCAAACATGTGTGCACTCCCACCTGCACCACCTAGATTAGAGTTCTTGATTGGACACCTGTAACCTGAAGTAAATGTTCTGTTTATAACAAGGTTTGGGTCTATGTCACTGAAATCGTAGCATCCAATCCAATCAATTAGCACTGTTATGCTCGAATCACACCAGATTTCAAAAATACTATCTGCAGGCGCGAGGTTCTGAGTACTGTCATGATTGCTGTAGTGATGGTGAATACCGCTTGGATGCATCCCTAACGGCACATCATAGTCAATAAAGTTATTTGATAATAAAGGACTAATCCATTCAGGATCAACGTAAAAAATCGTATCATCTCCAACGATCCTTCTTATTTTCCCATACAGATCAAAATACTCCTGCCGCAAAATATCCACCGGATTCTGGTAAATCATCGGACTGGAAACGATAAATGAGTTCTGGCTTGGCCACCAGTCCGTGCGCCAATTGTTGACTGTTATAGTAACCTTGTACCTGAGCCTGTGTGCCCTGCCGGTTGAGGTTGAAGGAGTATCTATCGTGGGCCAACCCTGGGATATCCAAACAGTATATGATTGGAACAGGTCACTCAGGTAGTTGTATGGTTCACCGCTGAAATCGTCCAAAGAGAAGAATGCAGCGCTGCCATGATTATTGTTGAACGGATCAAGCAAGTATTGTGTGAATTGTGCCGATTCAAACCAGGCTTTGAGCGTATCGGGATTAACATTAAAGCTCTGCAATTCCAGAAACAGGTTGTCTCCGAAGTAGTTATCATTCCAGTCATATAAAACCCGATTAGCCACAAAGCCACTGTCATTGACATCTGCATCGTCATCGCGCCTTAAAGCCATTACTACCGGAGGCGAGCCGTTGTAGTTGCGCAGACTGCCGGTGTTGACGACCAGGTCGAAGCAGCGGATTTCATCGGTTGTATGAGTGTCGCTGTAATTGGCGTGGGCTCGCAGGATGTCGCATGGATACATATACCACTCCTCCAATGTCGGAATGGCGTCAGCGTCAATTGATACGCCTGTTTTCCAGTAAGATGAATCCGAATCCCAGGCAATGTCTCCCGCACCGAAGATCTTGCCATTTGCACTGAACTCCAATGTTACCGTCGGTACTTGAGCATCGGTCAAGCTGTCCACCACCACCCAGATGCTGTCCCAGTGGACGTAGAAGAATGCTCCCTTCGGAACCTCCTCGTAGCCGCTGTTGGCGAAATATACCCGTATCTCTGGTGGAGGCAGCGAATCAACTGCAATAGTATCGGAACCGACGTTATTATCGTTCAGCATAACGTAAGCCTCAAGCGAAGCTCCATTGACAAGATAATCATCAATCGGGTCGGGGGCAAATACACCAGTCATGTTGTAACCGGTCAGAGAAGAAAACCCACTCCGAATTAACGGAGTGGGTTTTGTCAAAATTCAAAGGAAAAGTTATTCATCAGAACCGAGGTTAAACTCCATCAGGAGGTTGTTCTTTCGTTGTTGGTTCTGGATATCCCACACGACTTTTCGTTTAACAGATGGAACAGGGTCGACTAATAGAGAATCAATAGTATTTTTGACTTCCGTGTATCCAATCATGTATAACTGGACGATACCTTCTCCAACAATACCTCTATGACGCGCTGGTGACATTGAAGCAGCACAATCCAACAGTATTTCTAGTGCTTTCGTCTCAATAGTAGTATCCTTATCAACGCATCGAGCCAGATATTGTGAGCATTTCCAGATACCCATATATTCGGTTGAATCGGCTTCCAGTTGATCTTCTATATACTCAAAATAACCGATACCCATCTCGTTCCAGACATCACAGTAGTACCCTATTCCCTGAGGTTCATATAAAATATCCGCTATTTCATAGAGATCGGATGTAAAACCCCAGTTAACGTACAGACTTAGATCCATGTCAAGAATGTCCGGTGAATCCCAATTCTCCAGCGCAATTTGTCCGAGCGTATCGTCTGCGACAGGCGGCGTCGCCAGATGTTGTGAGGCAATGAAATCCAAAGGGTGATAAACGGGGGCGTTAATAGAGATTGATCTGACGAAAACTTCAAATGCGTCGCGCACTTTCGAAGAATCATATTCCGGTTTAACTTCGACCATTTTCCCAGTGAAATGATAATTGTGGGATTCTATGATAGTAAAGAACGCGCTTACCTGTCTATTCTGATTCAGCGAATCGCTAAACCAGACTACTATTGTGTCCAAAGGCGTTTCCTGGGCGAAAGCATTAGTTGAAAACATGGATAGAATTATTACGACAATTGCTAATGTTCTTTTCATTATTTCTCCTATCTTCTCCTTTTCTTGTTGGGAAACCAATCACTGTGTCCACGGGTCATCACTACCTTTGTAGTATCTCCGGCGCTCCAAACATACCACAAATGCCGGACTTCAGTTGGGTTAGGGGGATATGTATAACGCCTTTGACCATCCTTGTTCCAGAAACGATTATCCCGTAGCCTTGAAGAGCCTGAATTAACTGCTGTTCCATCACTATTAATTCTTACACCATAGAGATAGCCACCTTGAAAAAGCAGGCTATCATATTTAAAAAATATCTGATAGGTTATTTTGGAAAGACGTCTTCGATCGGCGTCAATGTTAAGATCTTGACTATCCCACAAAATTTTGTGATCAACGGCTGCGCCCATTAAATGCGGACTGTTATTTGCACCTTTAACTTGTGAACTTTTATTCCTTATTGGGCATCTGAATCCCGACCTGAGCTGTATCCAGGCTGCGTCACGACCTCTATAGTTGCCAGATGAGTTATGTTGATCAACGATTTGCTGTATGGTTGGAATGATTGAATCAGTAATCCTGTTATTCCACCAGATTTCGGTTCCACTGCTATCCTCTGGTAAATCCTGCGTCGTTAAATAGCAACTGTAATGATGATGATTACCTCCTGGGTGCATTCCTTCAGGTTGGCTAAAATCCTGAAGGTCATTTCTACTTTTTGGAGGTAATATTTGATTCAGAATTATTGCTAATCCGCGTCTAGTGTCACGTCAACCATCAATTGTCGGATAAAGTCGAGACAATTTTATACGAGCATCTTTAGTTGTGAACTGCCAATTAACCTTTGCATTTTTATTGTTTCTGGATTCTTGCCATGCATGTACCTCTTTCCTAACAACTTCAATATCGTCAATCCTTCGATTCAGACACTGTCCCGTAATAACGTTCAATTCTATCTCAGCCATGTTTAACCAACTCCCATGCTTCGGAGTATAAACAAACTCAAATCTCTCCCATAGCCACTTTGCCTTATCCGGTCGGAATGTTTCATAAAGCGACCCGGG
>JAVCDD010000035.1 GCA_030765125.1 Candidatus Hatepunaea meridiana | reverse complement strand
TCCTCACCTGTTGATCAGTGACCATTCAGATCCTCCTTATATATGATCTGAATAGTATACCTGATTCTGTTATTCAATGTGGGAATTTTAATTGTCGTTAGACGGGAATTCTAATTGTCGTTCATCAAACCTCGATATTTATACTATTTTGAATTTTTACAATTTCATCAATACTTTCAGTAAAGGTATCAACCAACTCGGGATCGAGATGTGTTCCACTGCTGTCATGGATGATTCTCAAAGCCTCTTCGTTGGAAAATGCTTCTTTGTATGGACGTTTACTAGAAAGGGCGTCAAAGACGTCCGCCACTGCGCAAATTCGACCGAATATTGGAATATCTTTGCCTTTCAAGCCATTTGGATATCCGCTTCCGTCCCATTTCTCGTGGTGAGTTAACGCAATCAATTTACCTATCTGTAATAAATCCGAGTTTGATTTTGATAGTATCTCCGAACCATATATTGTATGCTGCTTCATTAATCTGCATTCTTCTAACGACAATTTCTCCGGTTTGAGTAATATTTCCTCAGGAGTGCCAATCTTACCTATATCGTGCATTGGACTGGCATTGAGGATGAGTTCTACTTCACCAGGGGGCAGTTGAATCTTTCGAGCCAGCATACTGCTGAAGTGACTCATACGTTTAATATGACCGGCAGTATCTTTGTCTTTATACTCAGCGGCGGATACCAGGCAATGAATGGTCTCCAGATTTGCTTCTACAAGCAGACGTTGTGTTTTAACCATATTCTCAAGAGCTTCTCTTAGCTCTGCAGTGCGGTTGACAACTTTTTGTTCCAGCTCGTCTTTATGATGTTTAAGTGCATCATTTGCTTCTTTTACTTGAAGAAGCGAAGACGTCCGTACACTGATCTCAGTAATTTCAAGTGGTTTTGCTATAAAATCGTTCCCACCTGCCTCTACTGCACGCAGACGGTCTCTTCTGGATTCCATGCCTGTGGCGAAGATTATAGGAAGGTCTTTATATCGGGGATCATTTCGGATACGTTGTGCAACTTCATAGCCGTCCATTCTCGGCATCTCAACGTCGAGCATCACCAGATCGATATCGAAGACCAACTTAGACAATGCTTCAAAGCCATCCTGAGCAACTTCCACTTCGTAACCCAATGAGACTAGGGTTTCCCGAAGTAGATCACGGATATATTCCTCATCATCGGCTATAAGAATTCGTTTTGTTTTTTTTAAACTGTTCATATTTACTTCTGTTATTAGTTGACTTGACGGGAAGATTGGGATTGATAGTATTGACAATCAAGATGAGAATAACTTACTCTAATCCAGCGATAAGTTCTTAACTGGTTGTGATAATAAAACAATCAGCATGGTGTGGGGTGCCCTCACCCGACACATTATTAATCCGATCAATTTATAGTTGACATCTCTTGGAGGTCGGACTTTCAGTCCGCTCTGGTCTCAGCGAACGATAGAGAATGATTAAATAAAGACTGGCATAGTTAGAGCGCTACAGAGCGGACTGAAAGTCCGACCTCCAAGACTTGAAATGAACATACAATGTCAACTAAAAGATGCACCCCTTAATATTTCACCTTTACTGTCAGGTGAGGGCGCCGGACAGCACGCTTACCGCTGGATTAGAATGACTTACTAAACTTGCTAAAATATATTGATAAAACCAAGGTGTTTTCAAGTAAAATGGTTTATACTATAAAATACTACTCCAGAGTTTGCTTCATCACCCATTGTTCTGGCCTAGAAGTAAGCATTGAAAAATTTGCTTCATGTGTTAAACTATTTATCAAGCCTCATTGAGTTCGGGCTCAGTGAGTCGGCTCCTATGCGCTATAGGCATTTGCGGGACGGAACACTAGTTCCGCGCAAAACGGAGTATTTCGTTATCCTGCAAAAGTCAGTATTTATTAAAATTTCAGATAAATTGTATCGGTTATGCCTTTAGCTCAGCCGGAGTAGCGCAGCTTGCTGCGCGCTTGCAAGCAGACACGCATGCGCCACAGTGCAAGAACGCAGCAAGCTTTACTACTTCGGTATTGTTAAGTGGACGCGCTGCAAGCTTCGCTACTCCGGTGTTATTAGGTTTATACATTGCTGAGCTAAAGGCATAACCGATAAATTGTATTCTACTTGCAGTTTCTAGTATATTAGGAAGCCTTTTCATAATTCATACAACATTTCACAAGGTGGCGGACAGGAATGCTCGCTCTCCACATTTTCAACTATTATAGGATCTATATTCTGCAATTCAAACCAAATAGGAAAATATTTCCTCTACAATGCAATAATTTCCCTTTTCCCTTAGTTAAAACTATACAGAAATATTGTTTTCAGCGATTTTTTTTTGTATTTATTGATAAATATTATCATTAGTTCAGCGAAGGGATCAATTTATCGAGCCCTATTGTATAAGTTGAAGGTAAATAAGAGGACAGTATATCTATTTTTCAATGGATTGTCGTTATGTCGAAGAGTGTTTATAAAATAAGTATACTGTCTCCTTATTTTCTACGTGAACTTCGCAATTGACAAAGTAATGCTATTTGTAAAAATACAAACATAAGATTAATTTCTAATTGGTATAAGGTTTGCTGATGATTATGACAAACTATTTCCCGGAAAATAATTCTCATTCAATATCAAGTTTACTCACTTACAGAAAGGCAAATAAATGAGTGGAAATATGGAATTTCAATCGTTTGATCAAGACGCTTTTAAGGGCGATCATAATATATTTGAAAAAAAAGTGAGTGTCATCAAACATAAAGACGTCAGGATGTTTAATCCCGTAAAAATCGAGATTAACGAATCAGAGTTTGAAGACAATAAAGGTGAATCTATCGAACCAATTATTGATGATGATTGTGTAGTTGGGATAATTTACACGTGTTCTTGTGGTAAATCTACTGAAATCCGATTTGATTATGACGATTCAAACTAACGGTTACCGGGGAGCGCATTCTTGTCCGCCACTTTAACAATTCTTACTTCAGAAGACCATTAATGCTCAAGATAATCAGGATTAAAAAGTTAAAACAAGAGGCTGGTGAAATGAATAACATAAATATTACAATCTCAAGTGATAAACTCAAAGCGAGTGTCACAATTAATGCCAATAGCAATACATTTCCATCAGAAAGCGAAATATATAATTATATTTACAAAGCTGGGATTACGACTGGTATTGATAAGACAGTAATTGAGAAAATCACTACAGAAAAACACTCAGTGGATAATATAGTTTTCGCAGAGGGAAAACCACCCGTTAAAGGTGATGAAGCAAAACTAATTTGGTATGTGGACTTAAACACTTCCCTCAAACCGACAATCACAGATCAAGGAAAGGTTGATTTCAAACATCTCAAGCAATGCGAACCAGTTGAGAAAGATCAGGAATTAGTATCTAAACTGCCTCCAACCAAGGGAATTCCAGGAACAACAGTAACAGGAAATACGGTTTATTCTACCGGTGATGATGTTGAACTTCCAGCTGGTAAAAATACAATGAAATCAGAAGATGGTCTGACCCTCTATGCAACTATAGATGGATTTGCATTCTGGAAATCGAATGATGTGCATATAGACAACGTATATCATATAAAAGGGGATGTTGACTTCAGTACAGGAAATGTAAAATTTGACGGGACGGTTCTTATAGACGGTGACGTGAGATCCGGATTTCGAGTTGAAGCGGGTGATTCAATATATATCGGCGGGACCGTAGAAGCAGCGGATGTCTATTCGCGCAATGGTGACGTGATAATACAATTAGGTGTTGTCGGCAAAGGTAAAGCTAAAATATTAGCGAATGGCAGTCTGCGATGTGGTTTTATACAGGATGCCAGTATTGGAGTTAGAAAGAACGTCATCATTGAACGTTATACTATTAACAGTATTATTTCATCAGGTGCAAAAGTTATGCTCAATCAGAATGAAGGTCTGATACGCGGAGGTAAAGTGTTTGCCGATCAGGGCATCGAGGCATTAGTAATAGGTTCCGAGAAGAATATCAAGACGGAAATCGGGATTAGCGGAACCGATTTAAATGAATCGGATCCGGAAAGATGGAATATTAAGAAGGAAAAAGATATATTAATCTCAAAACACTCGTCATTAAAAAAGCGGATGGAATTTTTAACACTGCTTGAACAACGATTACCGACACTCTCACCAGAAAAAAAAGTGGAAATATTAAAAACTTCCAGGCAGATTGTGGATGTTAAAAATCAAATTGATGAATTGGAAAAGAAGGAACAAGCGCTTATCCACAGAAATGATGACACTAATTATACCAGAGCAATAATAATAAAAGACAGGCTTTTTAGAAGCGTAACAATCTCAATTGGGCATCACCAGCGATACATTGATAAATCTTATCAGGGAGTTAGAGTATACGAGAATGAAGATAAAATTAAAATTGGTGAATTGCCCGTTACAGAGAGAGGTGTTTTATGCCATTAAATGGGACCTCGATTCTTTTAATTGACGATGAACAATTGATAGTGGATATGCTAACAGCTTTTTTGGATCAGAATGGATATGATGTTACAGGATTAACTGATTCGAAAGCTGCATTAAAACTTATCAATGCGAGAGATTTTGATATTGTATTAACCGATTTAAAAATGCCCGATGTTTCAGGTCTGGAGATCGCAAAAGCGGTAAAGGCAACCGGCGGTGATACTCAGGTGATTATTTTTACAGGTTATGCATCTATTGATTCAGCTATAGAAGCTATTCGTCAAGGTGTATATGATTACATTCGGAAACCTTTCAGATTGGAAGAGATGCTGTTTACGGTAAACCGTGCCGCTGAAAAACTTGCTCTTAAGCGCGAGAATATAGCTTATCAGAAAAGGATTGAGAAAATTCTGTCTGATATTACGATGTTAGTGGATATCAGTTCCATCCTGTATCAGATACCTGATTATGATATGGCTCTCGATATGATATTAGATACACTGACTGAAGGTATAAAAGTAAAAAGGGTTGGTCTGTTTCTAAACAGCGAATCAAATGACACTTTCATTATAAGAAAATCCAAGGGGCTCACAAGTGCTTTTATAGATAAATTCAGGTTTCGGTCTTCTGATACTATCAATAATATCCCAATTTCATTGAAAGAACCAACGGTTCTGACTGACATTAAAAATGGACTATTCATTTCAAATAAGAAAATAGAGAAAGAGCAAAATCTTACCTGCTGTTTTCTAATACCGATTCGATATACTGATGCTTTACTTGGATTTATGGGTATTTTCCAAATAGACGAAGAGGTCCCCACGGTTGAGGATGAAGTAAGATTACTCAAAGTTCTTAGTACACAAGTCGCACCGATATTCCAGGCTTTAGAGACGGAGATTCAGGTCGTGGATGATGGGGATCTGCCTTTTGACAGTATAATCATGAATGCAGTTAAAAATGAATTAAGCACGGCTGCACAGTTAAATAGCTACGTTTCATTTACATTACTAAAAATGACAAATGCAGATGAAATAACACACCTTTCTTCTGTTCAAAACCTGGATTCATCTTTTAAAAAGATTGTGTTGGACGAATGTAATTCCATTGGAGAATTAATCTCACTTAATCCAGATTTTATACTGATCGTTTTTCCAGGTGGAAATCCTGTTGATATCGAACTATCTTGTGTGAGCATCCAAAGAAGAATAAAGGAAATATCATTAAAAGAAAAGGATAATTCAATTCCATCAGTGAAGTATGCAATTATGACTTATCCTATGGATGGGAGTTCTATATCTGGGATCATTAATGGATTATGGATGAAGTTATTGAACGAATTGGGTAAATCGGAATAATTCACTTGAAAAATAGTAGAAGCGACACTTTTGTCGCTTGCGCAATGTCTTTGAAATACGAAAGTTCAAGCGACAAGAGTGTCGCTTCTACTATTTTTTATACTCAATTGAGTCGCGTACGCTACATGGGAAATTCGGAAAAAACGCGCTGAAGCGACACTCTAAACTCTTATACGGATATCTGTAATGCTTAATATGCAAATTAAATCATATAATAATACAATCCTTGTCGTAGATGATAGTGATTCAATCCTTGAGATTTTAAGTATCGGTTTAAAGAATCGCCGCTATGAAGTATTGGCTACAAGCTCTGCTGAAGAAGCTTTAGAGATTGCCTATGTGCAGAAATTCCAGTTTGCGCTTCTGGATATCCGTTTGCCCAATAAGAGCGGTATTGAACTTGGCAGGGAAATTAAAATAATTGATCCCAGAATTGTCATCATTTTAATGACGGGTTACCCGGAGATAGACAGCGCCTTAGATGCACTGCGGAATCACGTATATGATTACTTGATTAAACCGTTGCGAGTTGAGCAAATTATAAGTGTGATTGAAAGAGCGAAGCGTGAAATCCGGTTAATTGGTGAGAATCGTTACAGTGCGGAGCTTATCCGGACTCTAAAAGAGGAAAACGAGCAATTAAAATCTCTGTTGAATGAATTAATACCTGACGAAATGATGTTCAGGTCAAAATCTTTTAATAAATTTAAGTCATTACCGATAGGTCGGGAAGATATTCTTCGCTTGTATTCCCGCCAGAAGAAGAATTACATTAAATAGAGAAATGATTTGCTGTGGGAGACTCAATAGAGTGTGAAAAATGAAGTTTAGAGTGCGCACTTCAGTGCGTGTTGGCTATATCCAGTATTATAAAGGCTTTACACACTGAAGTGCACACTATAAACGCTTATTTTCAAGGAATTAAACTGAAAAGAAAGGTGTTTTATGAAAAAACTATTAGTCGTTGATGATGATTTTAGTATGAGATCGGTTCTCCAGGAAACGATGAGTAAGTATGGATATGAAGTACAAGTTGCCAAAGATGGAAAATCAGCGCTTAAAAGTCTAAAATCCAACAAAGTTGAGCTTGTCATTACCGATTTAAGAATGCCGGGAATGAATGGACTTGAGTTGATGGAATGCGTTAAAAATGACTATGCAGAAATAGGGTTTCTAATCATTACGGCGTATGGAACTGTAGAAACGGCAGTTGATGCACTTCATAAAGGCGCTTTTGATTTTATTACAAAACCATTCTCTATGTCTCAGATAAAATCGCGTGTGGAAAGGTTCTTTGATTTCAAAGATTTAAGGGAAGAAAATAAACAACTGAAGCAGAATTTATCTTATGAAAAGAAATTTAACAAACTTATTGGGATCAGTAAGCAAATGCAAGATGTTTTTCACCAGATTGAAGTTGTTTCAACTAGTGATGTTCCTGTATTCATTGAAGGTGAAAGTGGAACAGGTAAGGAACTTATTGCTCAAGCAATTCACGATAATAGTGAGCGATCCAATCAACCCTTCTTAAAAATCAATTGTTCCACTATACCGGAAGCGCTTTTTGAGAGCACACTTTTTGGGCATGAAAAAGGTTCTTTTACTAATGCAATCAAGGATCATAAGGGGCTATTCGAGGAAGCGGATAAAGGAACGTTGCTGTTGGACGAAATAAATGAAATGCCGATCTCATTACAGGCAAAGTTATTGAGAGTTCTCCAGGAAGGTACAATTACCAGGATTGGAAGTTCAAAAGAGATACATGTAAGTGTTAGAATTATTGCAACAACTAATAAACATATTAAGAAACTGGTCGAGGAAGAGAATTTCAGATCCGATTTATATTTCAGGTTAAACGTATTTCCAATAACGATTTCACCGCTAAGGTCCAGAACGGATGATATACCAGTCTTGGTTGATCATTTTCTCGAAAAGTTCAAGAATAAATACAAATATGAAAAGAAAGAGATTCATAAAGAAGTTATTGATGCATTCACCCTTTTTAATTGGCATGGCAATATTCGTCAACTTGAGAATGTGATAGAACGCGCAATTCTATATTCCGGAAGCAAACCTGTATTGAAACTCAATTATTTCTCTCTGGAATCTGATAATCTAAAGAATACCAATAGTGGTTTCAATGACAATGTTACATCTTTAGCGGAAATGGAGAGGATATTAATTTATTCAACACTGAAAAAAACTAACAATAATCGATCCAAAGCAGCGGATTTGATGGGGATCAGCGTTAGAACCTTACGGAATAAATTACATCAATATGAAGACGAAGGAACAGCAATTGTTGATTGATTTCACCACGAAGAGCACGAAGAACTCGAATACTTATATTAGACACTCCATAATTAAATTCCCGCACACCCTGCCCGCGGTTGACAGCATAGTCAGAAGTGTTGCTGTCAAGGACGGCGACTTGACAGCGAGATAAGTTATTCATATAGGGACAAAAACACCTCTCCTTTGGAATTATTTTCCACCATTAATCACTTGCTAACTTACTCCCTGTTACTTCTTCCCTTTATTATCATTAATAAAACGGTCATACATTCTTGTTAATACGTAAGTAATGAAATTGACATTATAGAGTATTTGTAGAATCTTGAAACATAAGGAAGTTTGGCACAATAGTTGACTCTATATTAACTGAAATGAAGATTAATATAGCACATACTAAATACGAACAACTTTTGAAGCAGGCTTTGGATGTTCATAGTAAACAGCACAAAGCCATTGCTCAAAACGTTGCGAATGCAAACAATCCTGATTATTCACGCGTATCAACCGATTTTTCGCAACTGTTGGAATCTGCAAAGGACAAATCGGAAATTAAAGCCACACTGGAAAAGCATATTACATCAAAGCAAATACCTGAAAGGCGAAATCAATTACAGGGAGATGGTAAGGGTGAGAAAGTTGATTTTACTCGGGAAATGACTGAAATGGCTGAAAACCAGATCAAGTATGAGTTTATTGCACGCGCACTTAACCGGTATTTCAAAGGACTGAGCACGAGTATCGTTGGTAGAAATCAATGAGGTATATTTTAAAATGAAAGCAGGTGGGATTTTTTCAACTATGAGAATGACTTTTTCCGGTCTCTCGGCACAAATGAAAAGATTAGAGACAATCTCAGAAAACATTGCCAATGCCGAAAAACTGCCCGATGAGAATGGAAATGTCTATAACAGGAAAACCATCGTTGAGTCTCTAAATAAAGGAGCGCGCAATAGACGATTCCGTGATGAACTCTCCTTAAGCCTCCGAAAAACACGCTCGGATCATATAGCCCAAACTAATAAATCATCAAGACTTGAAAAAGCCAAGGATGCAGTAGACGTGGAAGTTGTCGAAGTAGATGGTAACAAGCTGGTATACAATCCGACTCATCCTCGAGCAGATGAAAATGGATATGTTCTAATGCCGAATGTAAATATAGTGGAAGAAATGGTCGATATGATTGCTGCAAGCCGATCTTATGAAGCGAACGTCAGCGTATTAAATGCTTCCAAAAATATGGCAAAAAAAGCTATGGAAATTTAAAATAGACAACTATGAAGATAATCTCATCAGCCGAGAAAAATTACATCCCTAAAAACTCTTTTAAACCAACCGATCCTCATATCAAGAACTGGACGCGCGAGGGACTTAAGGAATTGGGAAATGAAAATAATTCGAATCTTAACGAAAATAAAAATATTTCAACTACAAAAATATTAACAACTAATGAAATGTCAATGCTTCATTTGCTTTTTGGAAGTGATAAACCAGATGAAATGACGTTCTATGGACCGAATAAGGTACAACAGATTAACAAAGGACAGTTAATAGATATTATAGGATAGGAGATACAATGTTTGATATTCAAGCAATAAGACCACCAAATCAGCTTACCAGTATGAGTAAGTTGCAAGAGGTGAAATTGACCGGTGATCAGAAAGGGAAGACCTCTGTTGATTTTGGAGATACGATACAAAACTTCCTGACAGCAGTAAACCATAGCCAGAAAAATGCAAGCAATAAAGTATCCGATATCGTTCAAGGGAAATCAGAGGATATTGCTGATGCAATGACGGCAGTGGAAGAAAGCCGTATCAATTTTCAATTGATGCTGGAAATCAGAAATAAACTGCTGGATTCATACAAGGAAATCCAGCGCATGCAAGTTTGATCTGAATTATGTAAAGTTACGCGTAGGGGCTAATTTATTGAGTCCCTTTAACTTATGCAACGGGGTTCAATAAAATGGCACCTACGCGAACTTTGAACTTCACAAAACAGCGCTAATATCTACGGAAAAACAAAACAATGCGACAATTTATTGATATAATAAACCAAATGCTAAAACGGTTTACTCCAGTGCAAAGGATATTAATAGTGATTGTATTTATCGGGATGCTTTCAGCAATAATCTCACTGGTAATGTGGGCGAATCGCCCTGAATATACCGTTCTGTACTCCGATTTGGAACCATCGTCCGCCAGTAAGATTGTCAGCGACCTTCGGAGTATGAAGATTAAATACAAATTGGAGCATAATGGTCGAATGATATCCGTTCCGGGAAAAGACGTTGCTGAATTACGACTAAAGTTTTCTGAAGCAGGCTATGTGGAAAATACCACAGCAGGTTATGAAGTTTTTGATAATGCAAAGATTGGAATGACATCTTTTATGCAGCAGTTGAATATGCGCCGGGCGTTAGAAGGTGAATTAGTCAAGACAATCAATCAGTTTCCAGGCATACGGAACAGTCGAGTCCATCTTGTTCTGCCGGAAGGAAAACTATTCGAAGAGGATAGAAAAGGATCAGCTTCAGTTGTTCTGTATTTGAAGAAGGGAATGTACTTAAGCAGTGAACAGGTCAGAGGGATCGCTGCATTGGTTTCCAACGGCGTTAAAGGGATTGATCCGGAAAATGTGGTTGTAGTGGATACAGAAGGCAACCTGCTTTCTGAAAGTAACAGCGAGGAAACCGCGGTTGGAACTGCAAGAAATCAGTGGGACCTCCGGAAATCTATTGAATCCAAGTTACAGAAAAAGATATTGAGAATTGTCGAGGGCATTGTCGGTAATAATAACGCAGTTGTTGAAGTATCGGCTGAATTGGATTTTGAACAAACTGAAAGAACAATCGAAGCATACGATCCTGATAATGTAGTTGTTGTAAGTGAAGAGAGACATTCGGAAACTTCATCGGGAAGTGATCCAACACAATCTACCAGTGAAGATGTAATAACAAACTTCGAATTGAATAAGACCGTTGAGCATTTTATAAGCAGCGCCGGAACCATTAATATGCTGTCCATTGCAGTGTTAGTTAATGGTAAAGTAACGACTACGACAGACAATTCAGGAAAGGATGTTTCAGAATATACTCCGCGAAGCAATGATGAGTTGGCGCAAATAGCTACCCTGGTAAAAAGCGCTGCAGGTTACAGTGAAAATCGAGGAGATATCGTTGAAGTGCGGAATTTACAGTTTGACAGAAGTGCAATAGAGACCGATAACGAATACTTTGTTAAAGCTGAGAAAAGAGAAATGATGATGGGTATGATTACTAAGTTAATAATAGGGATAGGCGTTCTGATGGCGTTTTTCCTGACAAAAAAACTACTAGAATCAGCAGGTAAAACCGTACGGCAGGTTCAATCTGGTGGCAGTATAGCAGCTATTCAAGGTATAAGTAGAATAGGACTACCTGAACCTGGTGCAAATGACGAAATCGCAGAAGATATGTATATGAAGAACCTTAGCCCTGAAGCACAAGCAAGATTGAAGGCAAAAGACAGAATGACGGAAGCGGTTGTTTCCCATGCAAAGGAAAAACCGGAGGACGCTGCAAAACTTCTCCGATCCTGGCTAACTGGAGATCAGTAATAAATGTCTGAAGAAAACACTCGGGAAATATCTCAATTTAAGAAGGCAGCGCTTGTCCTGGTTGCAATGGGCGTACAAAACGCTGCTCAGATTATGAAGAACCTGACCGATAGAGAAGCTGAGAAATTATCTGTGGAAATGGCTGGCCTCAAAAATATACCGGCAGAAACCCTTGGTTCTGTGATTGAAGAGTACTATCAATTAATGATTGCAAATCAATATATTGTTCAAGGTGGTCTGGAATACGCAAAGAAGGTTCTTGAAAGCGCCTGGGGGCATAAAAAAGCAGATGAGATAATTAAAAAAGTAGAAACAGCTACGGAAATCAGCGCTTTCTACCTCCTACAAACTGTAGATGATAAACAGCTCCTTAATTTCCTGCAAAACGAGCATTCCCAGACGTCTGCATTAATATTAGCAAATCTGAAACCGGCTCAAGCTGCCTCTATACTGTCCGAATTACCGGAAGAAAACCAAAGTGAGATTGCTTATCGGCTTGCAACAATGGAAAAAACATCACCTGAGTTAGTAGAGGACGTTGAATCGGTACTGCGTGAACAAGTCGGATCTGTATTTGGCGGATATCTAAGTAAAACCGGCGGTGCAGAAACCGTAGCTGAAATACTAAACTCTACAAGCAGGTCTGCTGAAAAAAATATTTTGCGCAAAATACAAGAGAGGGACGAATATCTGGCGAATGAAATCAAAGACTTGATGTTCCTGTTTGAGGATATTATAATAATATCAGATAGCGCAATACAGAGTATAATTAAAGAAGTAGATTCAAAAACATTGGCAACGGCGCTAAAAGCAGCCAGCAAAGAGTTAAAAGAGAAATTCTACAGTAATATGACTGATAGGGCATCAGAGATGCTTAAGGAAGAATTGCAGTACTTAGGTCCGGTTAGATTAAGCGATGTAGAAGCCGCGCAAAAGCAGATTTTAGATGTAATCCATCAACTGGAAGATTCCGGAGATATTATTATTAGTAAAAGCGAGGATGAAGAAATCATAGAATGAATACGCACTACTTTAAACTAAAAAACAAGATAACCGGGATTCAATATACTGGTGAGAATTCCGATTTTTCAGATATCAAATCATCACAATTGATACCTCTATCTCTAACTTGTAAAGGTGATATAAAGAGCCCGTTCAATAATAATGGAAAGATCATCGCATTATTGAAAAAGCAAATTGAAGTATTGGAAAATGAATTGCAAAAAGTCAGGGAAGAAGCTTATCTGGCAGGTTTTAAAGAGGGAAGAAATGCAGGACATAGCGACGCTAAGAAGCAGGTTGAAGATATAGCGGAAGAATTTGCAGCAATGGCACAATCATTGAAAGATCAGTATAATCGATCTATTGAAAACATGAATGAACCATTGTTGGAATTGGCAATGAAAGTCGCTAAGAAGATTATTGGTAAAGAACTGCTGTCTACCGATCATTATGATGTGGTGTTAACTGATCAGATCAAACAGATGCTAAGCAAAGTCGTTAATCAAAACAGAATAACTATTAGGGTAAATCCAAGCAATCTGGAAGGGGTTTCAAAAGATCACTTCCTGAATGAGTTGAACATCTCATCACACACAGAAATTAATTTCGTTTGTGATAATGAATTGATAGCAGGAGAATGTGTGTTGGAAACAGAAGATTTTATTATGGATGGATTGTTGTCCAGGCAATTAGATAATATCAAAGACAGAATACTAACTAATGAAATATAATGAACAGATTAGTTCAAAGATTTGAAACCTATTTAAATATGGTAAATATACTGGATACAGTTCCTATAGATGGGAAAGTTTCTCAAGTTGTTGGTTTGATAATTGAGGCGACTTTACCGGATGGAACGATGGGTGAATTGTGTGATATTTATACTAAATCCGGTAATATAATTAAAGCGGAAATAGTCGGATTCAAAGGCGATAGGGTAATATTGTTACCATTGAGTGATACAATTGGAATCTCGCCGGGGAGTCAGGTTCGTTTATGCCCACGACCGTTATCAATACCCGTTGGCGCACAGCTCCTCGGTAGAATTCTAGATGGACTTGGCAGTCCCATTGATGGCAAGGGGCAAATCATAGCAAATGACAAACAGTACGTGTATAATGATCCCCCTGACCCTTTGCTCCGTCGAAGGATCAAAGAAAAACTGACAACGGGTATTCGCGCTATTGATGGTTTGATTACAATTGGTAAAGGACAGCGAGTCGGCATTTTTTCAGCCAGCGGTGTAGGTAAGAGTGTATTGTTGGGAATGATAGCAAGATACACGGATGCAGAAGTAAACGTAATTGCTTTAATTGGTGAACGCGGGAGAGAAGTTCGCGAATTTATCGAGCGTGATCTTGGGGCAGAAGGACTTAAAAAATCAGTGGTGATAGTTGCTACTTCAGACCAGGCGGCAATGGTTCGAGTGAAAGGCGCGATGATTGCTACTGCTATTGCTGAGTACTTTCGCGATCAAGGAAAAGACGTGATGTTGCTGATGGATTCATTGACAAGGGTAGCAATGGCTCAACGCGAGATCGGATTAGCTGTGGGCGAACCGCCGACAACAAAGGGATATACTCCTTCAGTTTTTGCGCTGTTACCGAGATTGCTTGAACGTGCCGGGAATAGTGAAAAAGGAAGCATCTCCGGTTTGTACACAGTCCTTGTGGAGGGGGATGATATGGATGAACCTATAAGCGACGCAGCGAGAGCCGTTCTGGACGGTCATATTGTTCTTTCACGAAAACTGGCAACAATGGGACATTATCCAGCAGTTGACGTGCTTGACAGTGTCAGCCGTTTGAAAAACGAAGTTACATCTGAAGGGCAGAAACTGGGTGCGCGGAAGGTAATTGAAATGTTGGCAAGTTATCGCGAATCGGAAGATATGATCAACATCGGCGCTTATGCAGCGGGCAGTAATCCTAAGGTTGATCTTGCCATAAAGAACATTGATTCCATCAATGAATTCCTTCGTCAGGAAATTCAGGAACCTTCAAGTTACCAGAACACATTTAATAATTTGCAAACGGTCGTCGCAAAGGCAGAGAAACATCAGTAGCGATTGCGACTCAATAAAAACGAAAAACGGTATTGATTACTTTGGAGTGCGCAAGCCATGCTTGCGCATTGTGTAGTGATTACGTGCAATGTAAACAGCACAAGCATGGCTTGCGCACTCCAAAGTATTGAATACATGAGATATAATTCTGTTTTTCAAGGGAATAAGAAATGCCAAAATCAATTCAATCAACTATTCAAACCATTTTAAACTTGAGGGAAAAAGCTGAAGACGCGCGGGCGGTTTCCTTAAAAAACACCAAAGTCTCCCTGGCAAATGAAAAGGAAAAGCTTGAAGAGATTGAAAAGAAAAAGAGTTCGTTGCTAAACAAAACGGGAAATAGAAGTAGAGACAAGGTGATTATATCCTTAAACCAGTTGCAAGTATCAGTGGATTATCAGACTCAATTAAACGAATCAATTGTTAATCAAACATGTGAAGTAGATAATGCGTTACGGAAAATGGAGAAAGATCAAAGTAACTTAACAAATGCTTCAAAGGATAAGAAGGTCGTAGAGAAATTGCTTGATCGTAAGCGAGTGGAGTTCCTGAAAAATAATCGAAGGAAAGAAAGCAAGAACGAGAGCGAAATCGCATTAAAGGTTACAGCAGGAAAAACGAAGATATGGGCTGATTAATGAAGAAGATAATCATCTGGACAGGTAGTACAATTGGATTTTTTATTGTCATAATTGGCGTAATGTTTGGTATTATGGCGTACTTAGAGCCAGTTGATGAAGATATGCAGATGAAAGTGGCAAAACGCAATTTATCCGTATCAAACCAGTTGATACAAAAAAAAGTAGTGATAATTGATAGTCTCTCGTCAGAGAATAATCATCTTATAAATAAATTACAATTAAATAATCTTGTGAAGGACAGTCTTCAAATACAATTAGAATTTAAGGATAATCTAATTAGTGAGTACAATAAAATCACAGAAAAGCTTAATGGCGATTTATTAGCTCTTAACAAACAAAAGATTAGAATAAAGGAATTAGCAAAAACCTATGAAACAATGAAGACAGGAGAAATGAAACCTATTCTTGAAAATGTTGACAATGAAACCGTGCTTGCTATATATAACAATATGAATAGTCGAACTCGAAAAAATATACTAATGGCGTTGCCTAAGAAAAGAGCTTCAGCAATTACTCAGCTTATAGCAAAAGGAGAGAAAAAAAAGACGTCATTAACGCCTGAAAAGGTATCAACACCAGCGAGAAATGTACATAATACAAAACCAGCTCAAGTGAAGTCAAAACCTGATTCGAGCGCCAGCGCTTCATGGAATAATGGAAGGAATAAAATAAAATCAGAACAAGTCAAGTCAACTCCTGATAGTAGATTAGCTCAGGATAACCAAAGGAACGGTTACCGTGTACAACTCTTTACCGGAAGAAAAGAAAAATATGCAAAAGAGTGTAAATCAGATGCTGACCAGCTATTGGATTTACCTATATACATTGTACATAAAACAAATATATACAAAGTTCAGGCAGGGGATTTCACTGAAAAAAGCGCTGCCGGTAATCACTGTAAACTTATACAGGAGAAAGGTTTTAAGGATGCGTGGGTGGTTAAGGCGCAGATTGAAATACAATTAGCTCACCACTAACATTGTCATTCTGAATGACAAAGCGTTATGTTAACCACGTTTTAATAAATATGCAAACGATCGAGACAAATAATTTAGAATCATCAATTGCACCTGCAATAATGATTGAAGCTATAAGAGGTTCGACAGCGGAAGCGAATTTATCATTTGGAGGGTTTTTCGTAAATTCTGCGCATCAAGAGCAAGTTGATAATTCAGCAGCTAAATCAATAGAACAGGGACATGATAATAAAGGTGTATCGACAAAGGGCGACCTTGTCGAAAAGAACCGCATTAAGAAAGTGAATCAATGTGAAGAAGAACTTCCACCACAGCAGAAAACTGTCGTTGGAAAGCATTCCTTTTTGGTAAATCAAAAGGAAAATGGTGTTGACATCATCACAGATAAAAATTTAAATGGCAGTTTTCCTAAACAAGCAGATTCTGATAACGAAGAATTAGCAAAATTAAATAAAATGACATCAAATAGCTCACAACGAGAATCAGGCAAAGTAATCATATCCGAAAAGAGTATAAACCTGGAAAACGTTATTGAAAACAAGCGAGATTCAACGGATAATTTAAAAAAAGATAGTCTAATTGGTGTTAAGGTTAATTCAAAAATTACATCAAATCAAGTAAATGAAAAGCAAGTTTCGAGAAAACAAGAGTTTTCACTTGACCGGAAAGTATCTGAGAAAGATGAAAATGACAACGGAAATTTGAATAGGTATGTATTAAGACAAATTATTAATAAAACTATAAATACCTCAAATAACAAAAAATATATCGAAGTAATTTCTAGTCCAAAAGTAAAATCAGCAGCAATTAACGGTGATTTCAGTAAGAATTTCAGCACATTACAAACGGACAAATATTTCACATCAAATGAAGATATTTTCCTAGTCAAGAAATTCATTCTCAATTCAAAGCAAATAACGATATCACCTTTGCTGGAAACGTCACCAGATATGATAAATAGGTTTCCACTTTCATTTAACAACCTGTCTGGTGTATCACTGACCAAAATGATTCATAGGATTACACAAATCATTTATCAATCAATAACAAAACAGTATACACAGACAAATCTAAAAATAGACGGTGGACGTTTAGGACCGTTGCAAATTCAGTTTACGAGGGAGATATCCGATAAGCAGATCACAGTAGTTGTGGAGACCGAAGCCGCTCGTGAAGCTGTTCAGAAGCTCGTTCCGGTGATTAGTGAAAATTTAGTTCAGAAAGGCGTCAATCTATCTTCATTAGAAGTTCAGGTTGGCAATCATAAGCATAACAAGACAAAGAAAGACGAACAGGAAGAACTGATGGGAAAAGACACTCCAACTCAACCGGAAGATGAAATAATAAATACAGATGGCTTGAATATTGCGGTAAAAGATTATGGTTATAATACTATTGAGATTCTTGCATAATTATTCTATTGGGTAGGACGGATAAGAATGTCCGTCCTCACCAAGGCAGTAGTTCGGAACAATACAAAGGATTCATATTATGGAAATAAATAACATTACGAGCGCTGGTCAAAATCCCGCCTCCATCGGTTCTTTAGATACAGCTATGGAAAAAGCTGATTTTATGAAGTTATTAATAGCTCAATTATGCAACCAGGATCCATTAGCTCCAATGGAAAACCAGGATTTCGCCGCTCAATTGGCTCAGTTCAGTTCATTAGAACAGTTGAGCAGTATCGATAACAACATCAAGCAGGGCGTCGAAATGGACTTCATACTGACCCAGGCGATCAATAACACACTGGCAGCAACGGTCATCGGTCAGGATGTCAAAGCAGTTGGCGACACAGTTGTTTTTAGTTCAGATGGTTCTGCCGATATTCCATTTCGTCTGGATAGATTTGCCGATGACGTAGAAGTTACAATCACCGACAGCGCAGGTAATATTGTCAGAACATTATCAGCCAAGAGTTACAGCGAAGGTTATCAGACTATGGATTGGGATGGAAAAAACGAGCATGGCGATACCGTTCCTGAAGACACTTATCATTTTTCCGTTAAAGCAACATCGGCAAGCGGAAACAGCATTTCTGTAATGCCTATAATTATGGGAACGGTTTCCAGTGTTCGGTATGAGAATGGAATGGCAATTCTGGTGGTTGGCGGCGAGGAGGTGTCTTTTTCATCGGTACTTGAAATCGGAATGCTTAATGAGGGTTAAACTATTTTAAAATAGTAGACGCGACACTCTTGTCGCGAGAGTTTTATTACCCGCAGATTACGCGTTCCCGTCAGGTTTTAAGCGAAACGTAACCTGACGATTTTACAACGGTTAGAGTTTCCCTGCTAGGTTACGCTTCGCTTGAAACCTGGCAGGAACGCAATGCGACAAGAGTGTCGCATCTACTTAAAACAAGAGGGATAAAATGACTGAAAATATGACACATGGATTGTCAGCGCTGTTTTCCAGTTTGCAGGCACAAAAGCAAAAACTGGAATTAATCGGCAGCAATATCGCTAATATCAACACGCCCGGATTCAAGACGGGGAGGATAACGTTCGCTGAAACCTTTGGTATGGTAGTAGGTAACAAACAAACCCCATTCTCACAAGGAACAGCAGAATTCACGGGGAATACTACCGATCTCGCCATTGTTGGGAACAGCTTCTTTGTTGTTCAAGACGGGGATGACCGGTATTATACACGCGCTGGAGCATTTCACATAAATGCTGATGGAAAACTGGTTACCCACCAGGGACATACCGTTCAAGGCTGGATGAATAATATGTCAAGCGTGAGTGGTTTAACAATGATGAGATCTGATCACAGCATCACACCTATCAGAGATATCATTATCGATTCTAATCTAATTGTACCTGCAAAAGCAACGCAAAACGTGTGGCTTACCGGTAATTTGAATGCCGGGTTAGAGAACGTTAATGAAGTATGGACCGGGTCGAGCGCTTTTTCTACTAAAGCAATCCTGACCGGTTCTGACATCCAGTTTCCATTAGATGTTAATGAAGGTGCAAATGACCAGTTTATTATCGAACTGAACACTGGTGATGTAATCAGCGAAGAACTGACACTTTCTGCCGGACAATACGCAAACGTGGACAGTATTGTCGATGAGATTAACGCTCGGATTGCAGAAAGTGATGGTCTATCCGGAATGGTGGAAACTTTTAATGCAAACGGCGTACTGAAGTTAAGAGCAATTGACGGTGGTAACAATACAAGTCTGACAGTCAAATCCGGCACAAACGACGTACTTGAAGGTATTGGTTTTCAGAACAATGCTTCAGCTACTTCCGGAATCGTTGCAACCGGCTCAACGGAGATCAATGACCTGATTTCCGGAAGTATGGCTATAGATGATACAATAGTCATTAATGGGAAGACTGCTGATGGAACCAGCATAACCGGCACGTTCACGTTTGGTGCGGATAACGATGGTGTCACCCTCGACGATTTGTTAACCGTAATAAACGAGACTTACTCAGGAAGCGCTTCAGCAGAACTGGTGGACGGCAAGATTGTACTGACCGACATAATAAATGGAGAGAGTGAAACAACTATCAGCCTGACTCTGGGTGACAACAACCAAGGTGAGTTCAATCTGTCTAATTTTGTCAATTCAAGAGTAGGCTCTATAGCTCAGGTTTCCTCATCATTTATCATCTATGACAGTTTGGGTTCGGCGCATAATATGACTGTAGAATTCGAAAAAACCGGAAATCCTAATGAATGGATCTGGTCAGTATCGGGTTTTGGGGATTGTTCGGTATTAAGCGGCGGTTCAGGTAGAATTCTGTTTGATTCTGATGGGAATATTTTATCTCTTCAGTATGATGGAGGCGCAGATTCGCTGACAATTGATCCGGGAAATGATGCTTCTACCGTATCAGTTCAACTTCACGGAGAAAATGGAGAAGGATTTAGCGGCTTATCACAATTTGACTCGGTTTCCACGTTGTTTGCGCGTGATCAGGACGGTATGAAGATCGGAACATTCAATGGTTTGAATATCCTTGATGACGGCGCAATTATGGGTTCTTTCTCAAACGGTGAACAATTGAGAATTGGTCAGGTTGCAGTTGCGAGATTTGGCAATCCTGGTGCGCTTGAGTCGGTCGGAGGAAATAATCTTAAAGATACAATCGATAGCGGAGAAGCAATCATAGGTCGCGTTGACAGTCAAGGTTCAAGGATTCAATCCGGATCGCTTGAGATATCAACAGTAGACCTTGCAGATCAGTTTATTCAGATGATAGAGGCACAGAGAGCGTTTCAAGCCGGCGCACGTATCTTAACGATTTATGATGAGATACTTCAGCAGACGACGCAGTTGGGAAGATAATAGAATTAGTCTTTGGTCTTTAGTCTTTTGAATCCCCAAAGCCAATAGCCAAAAGACTAAAGCCTAATAACAATGAATAACACGGATTGTTAATGGATATAGCAACAATCATCGGCATCTTGTCGGGATTAGCACTAATCGGATATAATATCATCGCAGGTGGCAATCTGGATATTTTCATTCATGTCCCTTCAATGATGATTGTATTTGGCGGGGCAGTTGCTGCGACTCTTGTCAATTTTCCTTTCAAAGAATTAGTCGGTGTTATAACAGTGGTTAAAAACGCCTTCAAGGCTGAAGACACAAAGGAATTAGACGTGATAATGCAGTTTGTGGAATTGTCTAAAAAGGCTCGCCGTGAAGGGATACTTGCTATTGATAAAGAGCTTGCACAGGTTAAAGATGCTTTTATGCGAGTAGGGCTTGAAATGGCTGTAGATGGCACCGAGCCGGAAACCATTAGAAACGTGATGGAGACGGATCTCACCTATCTGAATGAACGTCATAAAAGAGGTCAACAAATATTTACTTCGCTCGGTACTTACGCTCCGGCTTTTGGAATGATCGGAACATTGATAGGGTTGATTGCTATGCTGAAAACACTTGATGATCCTTCAAATATCGGGCAGGGAATGGCTGTTGCACTTATTACGACGTTTTACGGTGCGTTTATTGCTAACCTTGTATTTCTTCCCGTTGCCGGTAAACTGAGAAACAGATCTGAACAGGAAATAGTATTTAAACAAATGATAATCGAGGGGGTTTTAGCGATACAGCTTGGTGAACACCCGAAAAACATTAAGACGAAACTGTTGAATTTCGTATCTCCCAAATTACGAAAGGATGAAAAAGATATGGAAAATAAAATCAAAGAACTTGCTGCATAGAAATGAAAAAAGAAATAGAAAACGATAACGAGGAACCTTCAGCGCCATTTTGGATGGTGACGTATGGTGATATGGTCACATTATTGCTTACGTTCTTTATCCTTTTAATATCTTTTTCAAATTTGGATGAAGTGAAGTTTGAGAAGGCAGCACATTCTTTAAAGGGAGCATTAGGAGTCCTGGACAGCTATGAAAGCCAACAGGTATCCAATGTAAGCAGCGATAGTTTTAGTGAAGTAGATTTATTGCGTCGGAGTGAAATATATGAGAGTGTTACGGAGTTGGAAAAGATAGCAAAAGATATGGGATTTGAAGAGGATATTTCCATTCAGATTAACGAAAATGGATTGCTTATACGGTTGGGTGACAGAGTTCTCTTTGATCTTGGGAAGGCGTATTTGAAGCCTGAAGCGTTTCCCGTGCTCGATATAGTTGGGAAAACCATTAAAATTGAAGCCAAAGAGGTAATAGTTGGGGGACATACTGACAATGTTCCGATTAAAACAGGCAAATTTCCCTCAAATTGGGAGCTGTCTACAGCTCGTGCGTTAAGTGTAGTGAAGTACTTAACTGAAAAACCCGGCGTTTCGCCAGAGGTTCTCGCCGCTACCGGTTATTCTGAATTCAGACCCGTTGAAACGAACGAATCTCAGGAAGGACGGGGGAAAAACAGGCGTGTTGAATTCCTGATCACATGGAAATAATTATTAATTCGACCGTTATTTTCGGGCTCTTTTTCACTTTTGCAGATAAATTTGCATAGCTTTATTGCATAGCATGCGGCTCAACCATAATCTTATCAATAAGATAAAATCTTTCAACAACGAGAGGATACTTAGCCACATATATGAACGTAGTATGCAAGCTGTTACGGTTCCCAAAGTACAGGTTAAATAAGATTATTCGGTTATGCCTTTAGCTCAGCAATGTATAAACCTAATAACACCGGAGTAGCGAAGCTTGCTGCGCGTCCACTTAACAATACCGGAGTAGTAAAGCTTGCTGCGTTCTTGCACTGTGGCGCAT
>JAVCDD010000366.1 GCA_030765125.1 Candidatus Hatepunaea meridiana | reverse complement strand
TCCTCACCTGTTGATCAGTGACCATTCAGATCCTCCTTATATATGATCTGAATAGTATACCTGATTCTGTTATTCAATGTGGGAATTTTAATTGTCGTTAGACGGGAATTCTAATTGTCGTTCATCAGCAGGACACGAGTGAAAGGGTAAAGACTAACAGGACGCAGAGAATAAGCTTCATTTGAACATCCCCCTTAATAGATGCAACATGAGTAATTATCGAATACAATGTAATATACATATCATAGTCTGCAAATACAATAGTATATCTGCATTACACGGTGTGCTATGTCAGTTTCGTAGCCCGGCTTCTCCGCAAGCCGGGAATGAATCTCATTCAAGTAGTACCTGCTGCCTTATTCATAATTGTAATATAATCATTAAAACTGCAAAGTCAAGTGAGGTATCCGTTAACATGATTTGTCATTCCGGACTTGATCCGGAATCCAGAAAAAGAAATTACGAAACTGATAAAATTGAAACAGATTGAAGTGCAAAATGTTAATTATAATCTTACAGTCGTCAACTTCACACTAAGATAACACCCTGATAAATAAACTCCAAATATCTTCTGGTTTTTGGACTATCTCGTGTCTATACCAGCAAATCTTCACATCACGTTTTTCGAGGATAACTATCTGAAACCCGAAACATCCCTCAACCGCCCCGCAAGCTGCCCAACATGATGCTGCACATGCCGCAGGTTATTAAACTGGTGCTCCAGCTTGGACATCTTGTACATCCGGATACCACATTCGGGAGCGCTCAAGTCCAGCGCATCCACCCAGCCGGATACTCTCTCTTCACAGAACTTAATGTATGCCAGTATCTCATCCTTAGTGTAAGGCTCACCGATCTTAGGCATGTCGTTAGGTGGATAGGGAAGAAATCCCATGTACTGATACTCCGCACGGTGATGCTCCCATGGTTTGAAGGCTTTATCATCAACCTGAGCGTAAACGTGCGTGAAGAAAAGGGCATGATAAGCGATGTGCCATAAGCGGTTCTTGTAGTCGCCGCTCCCCACATTATAACGGAAAATAACGGAAAAATCATCGTTAGTCAAGGGTTACACTATGTAATCCTGTTAATACAGCGATTTAAACGGATATTCCAATCACTAAAATATGGAATAAGGGTGGAATGATTGTTTGATTGTTTAAAAAGAAAGCCCGTTCAGCTTATTTATTGCTGAACGGGCTTCGTTACTATTTAATTATTTAATTATCAATCTATTGTTAGGAGTCCATACCCTCTTGTGAAGTTCGGTGACGATAATGCAAATCATCGTCACCTCGTATCTCTATACCCATCCATACTTTCCAGCATTAGGTGACGATGTGACGCAAAATAACATAGTCTGTTCCTGTATTAAACAAATATTTTTACCAAATCAGCTTATCACCACTTTTCCAATCAAATTTCACAGTCAATCCATAAATATGTTTTTCATCTGAGTCCCCCACCATAGGCCAAACCTTGCCAAAGTAATCTAATTCATATTGGTACGAAACAGACAGAAATTTGGTAATAGCAAAGTCAAATGTATATTTAAGAATGATTTGATACGCTTCGCTGTCATCAAGGGGAATTCTGTAAATTAATCTATCCCTTAATGAAGTCCTTCCCCACGGATCAAGGTTGATCCATCCATTTTGAATGAGGAAAAACACCGGACGTTCATCATCCTCTAATGTTGCAGGTACAATTGGAGTACTCCTGTCATACTCTTCCTCCATCTGCCCTATACCAGCAATCAAAGATGTATTATATATTGGCAGGATTTCATGGTAAGTTCCCAGCCCTGCGTACTTCACATACCGGTTTTCTATCATTCTTTCCGTATTACGCTCCCACCTCCATCCCAAATCAAGGTAAAGATTTTTAAATAAATCGGTGCGTAAAACATTATCGTAGAATGAGTCTTCAGTCAACATCATTGCACCCATGAAAGGTATTTCAATATCCTCTTTACTCAATTGACAAAACATATAATAAGTGAATCTATTTTGTCGCATTGAGAAGAGAAAAAGTCCTGTATATTCAAATCCTTCAGCATTACCATGATGTTTAGTGTATGAACAAGAAGAGATTTCGCTGTGAATCAGGAAGTTTTTAATCATCGGTGAATAGGTTAGGGAACTTTTATTCCACCATTTCCCGATATCGCGCTCTGCATCTTCTGTTTCAGCTTTATCCTCAGCTTGGATGAGTAGAGGGAAACATAGAAGAATGAAACAAACAAGAATGAATAATAGTTTTTTTACCATTTTACGGTTCTCCAAATTCTATTTTTTTTAAGATGAAATTATTTACAAAATTATTTGTTGAAAAATAACAGGGGTATTCCCTGTCTATTGAAACCTTATGTAGAAAACAGGTCTTTCCGTTCACTTCAGCACGATCATTCATCAATTGCACCTTATTCATCTCAACATATAATCCACTTCCATCCCATTTTATAACTGATTCAAGCTTAGTCCATAACCTGAAAAATCCCTGCAAACTGAAATCTTTTGATAATAGTTCCCACTGGCTCGCTGAAAAGAAAGACTTAAATTCGTTTATTTTAATATCACGTATCCTCTCAAGATCAATACCTATAGTCCCTTCATCTGATAGTGCGCATATTACGTATTCACCGGAATGTGATATGTTGAAATCAAACCCACCTTCAAAATATGGTCGTTTGTAACGATTATATTTGATATCATTTAATTTTTCGCGAGGTAGCCCATATCGTTTCAAACCTTCAATGAGTAGTAGTTTGTCCAACAAGTTTGCATGACGATCCTGCCAACGCACAAAGCGATTAATCCTGTCGTGGAAATTTGATGGCAGTTGTGTTAAGTATTTATTCCAGGTATTAGGTGAAAAAGGTTTTTCAAAGTGCGTATATAAAACAGAAATCATTAATAGTATTTAATAACGTAGCTGTTAAGGACGGCGCCCAGACAGCGTGGCAGGTTCTTCTTCCTGCATTTCTTTCTTTTTAATTGGAGTCATCACAAGTTCAATACGGTTGTCAAATGACTTTTTCCCAGCAATTTCAGCAGCATACTTGGATCGCTCACTAAATCCTTGACCTTTTACTTTTATCCTTGATCTAGCACATCCTGCTTCGTACAGTTTTTTTGCAACTTGAGACGATTTCAGTAATGACAAATCGAGTAAGACTTCACTCTTTGATTTTGTCCTATCATAAATAAACGTTATATCTGCATAACCTTCAATAACAATTTTATATTCAGGATGTTTCATAAGTTCTTCTGAAATAACATTAAAAATCCGACTGCCAAGTTCTGATATTTTGTATTTAGTTCCTGTGAAAATGGAAACATCCGGAAGAAGAACTATCGTGACGTCATCAGATTTAAATAACTTTAAATATCCTTTTTCTATTTCCTTTCTCAATAAACGATTATACGCGCTATATAGATCAATTTCCTTAAGAGTATCTACCGAAATCTGCACGAATCGGTTATTTATCAATTGATTAAGATATAACGGCTTGGATTTAATCTCACCCCGATTTGTAAACGTATGTGAACCGGTAGCGCCTGCCCAATTCTCTAAATACCTTAGATTTGATGCTAATACTTCCGGATGGCTTGTTTTGTGGGTTTTAATTAGATATGCAAACAATTTAATACCATCATAACCATAAGCGCCCCAAACATCAGGAGTATGATCGTATTTCTCTTTGAACTTCTTAACGAATTCAACCGTTGCAGGATAGTCGCTTTCAGGATCGAAATTACTAACGGTATATATATTGCGCGCATATTCTCCCGTACGTTCACGCAGCACTTCTTCGACAAGGTTTACACCTAGAAATGGTTCTTCAATACCGTTTTCCCTTGCAATGCGAATAACATTAGGTGCGTCTGATGAAGAAACCGCCATAAATATTACATCGAAATCCAAATTCTTCATTTCAGCAATAATACTCCTATAATCCTTATCCAGCGAAAAGAAAGAGAATGAATTCTCAATATTAATACCAACTTTTGCCAGATACGATTTATAGATTTGGTAAGTATTTTTCCCATACCCGCTTCTTTCCCATAATACAAGAGGTTTATGAAAACCCAATTTATAAGTATAAGATGCGCAAATTTGACCTACGGAATTGGTATTTGGTATAGACCTGAAGAACTTATCAAAACCATGCATACTAAGTTCTTGTTGAAGTGACCCTGGTGTTAAGAATATTAATCCGTTTTCCTGGTAGGTTACAGAAGAGGGAAGAGCTAAAGAGGAATAGAAATGACCAAAGACCCCTATCATATCAGTATTTCTTGAAAATTCATGCGCAATTTCTCTATTTCTGCTTTTATCTCCTTTACTATCCCGGTAAATTGCTCTAATTCTCCGACCGTTTATTGCTCCATCGCTATTAACTTCACTTAAAGCCATTTTAACGCCATTACTAAAATCGGATTTTAGTTTTGATTCCGGCCAGACAACTCCAATTACAATATCACCTTCACCGCGCTTTGCTTTAGAATACCTCTCTTCTACAATCTTATCGGTAGTAGTACAAGATATCAGGGATATAAGAAATAAGGCAAAAACATATTTTAAATTACTTAGCTTCAATTTACTGATTTCCTAATATAAGTGGCAATCCTTTATCACCGGCGCCTATTATGACGACTTTAGCATTCTCCGACTCAGCCAGTATCTTAGTTGCGGCGATACCTTGCCAGGTTAAAATATCCTGTGTCAAAGAAGGTTGGACTATCGAATGGTATTTGGCAATACCCTCCGCTTCAATCTTCTTCCGCTCAGCTTCTTTTACTTCCCGTTGCAGTCTGAAGTCGTATTCCTGAGCTTTCTGTTGTTGCTCTAACTTAGCCTCAATCGCCTCCTTAATCTTCGATGGCAATCTAATTCTTTTTATTAGAACATCATCCAGAGAGATATATCTTTCTTCAACTTGTACATAAGCTTCTTTAACGATTTGTTCAGCAATTGATTTCTGCGATTGATATATCTCTTCAGGCATATATTGACCGATAATTGTACGCACCACCGCTTCAATCTCAGGGATAACTACAACATTCACATAATCAGGTCCTACATTCTTATGAAGTAATCCTACAATATCATAATTAGGTCTGTATCGTATTGAAATTTCCGATGTTATGGTTAATCCATTTAAAGATAAAACGGCGACGGAATCCCCGACTTCCTGTGTTCTCATATTATAGATATGCATATTATCCCAGGGAGGGATTAAATGCGTTCCCTCACCGTAGTATCTATCGACTACCGTTCCACCTGCAAACCTTCGCCAAAGAACACCTGCTTCACCGGGTTCGACAAAGATAAGCATATGTGGCGCTAACATAGCGATTAGAAAGATAAAACTTGAAGATGTTAGAACTATCCTCAAGATATGCTCTCTCGCATATTGTTCTATGCTGTTTTTTATTCTTCTAAAGAATTTTTTCATTGTTGTTATCCAGATAGGTTGTCATTTTCCCGAAGTCCATTTTTAGAACTCTATCGCATGAATCATAATATCGATCATCGTGTGTTACAGCGATAACAGTTTTCCCGCGTTTTTTCAGATCAGGAATTAATTCCTCGTAGAAATATTTCCTGAAGTAAGGATCCTGATCCGCAGCCCATTCATCAAATACATAAATCTCTTTATCTTCCAGGTATGTAACAACTAATGCCAATCGCTTCCTTTGTCCGGTTGAAAGGTCAAGATTCGTGAAGCGACCGTCAACATAGCCTGTTTTATTCTCGATTTCCATCAATTTCAGTAATTCAAATACGTGTTTTTCATCTATTTGACTTAATCCGTAAAGTTTATTAAATAAATGAAATTCTGACAAAATAATCGAATACAATTCACGGTACGATTGGATGTTTTCCTTGCTTAGGCTAACTTTATCCAGCGATATGCTGCCATATTTTGGATAATATAAAGCGGTCAGTAACTTCAAGAATGTTGTTTTGCCGCTGCCGTTCCCCCCAACAACATAAATGATTTCATTTCGTTTTATCTTGAGATTAATCGGACCGACGCTAAAAACAGGATTTCCTTCCTTGTCGGTATACTCGAAATACATATCATCAATATTAATCAGATTATAATCTTTTGCATCGGGAATAACGATTTGTTTATTATCATTGATAATATCTTTATGTTCGTCTAATGCTTTTTCTAATCCATAAATGTTGTCAATAGCAATATTTGATTGAGCCAATACCGTAAAAATATTTACGACGTTCGATATAGGACCGACAATGAAGATTATTGCTGTTGTTAATTTCACAACAACGTCGTTAAATGAAGTTGAGAGGTTGGGTAATACAAATATTATTATTGCAATTAAAGCGAAGAAAAATGCAATAGAAAAAATATAGTTATCTGCATAGGGTACTAATCCCTTAATTTTCAAATTTTTCACATCATCTGAATCTAATCGTAAATCTTCAATTACTTCATCGCTTTTCTTTTTGTTCATTTTAATTTCTTTAAATCCGTCTAAGATATGAGAAAGAGTGCCAAACAAGTCCACTTCCCTTTCCATAGCCTTTCTCATATTTTTCGATACAATCTTATCGTTTTTCAGGTAATACAATATTGACAGGATTATTACTCCAAGCGCTATTACAAAAGCGATTTTTGATAGAAAGGCGACATATATCATACTTAAAACTACCATAATAATACACTGTGTGGCACTAATAATAAGCGGTGCGGACTGCGTTACAACCACAGCATCTTTGGTTAGTTTCGAGTATATTTCCGTATGACCGAGTTTTTCCAATTCATAGAAATTACATTTTCTGACCTTATCACCGATTCGGATTCTAATTCGATTGATTATATTCTCTGATATAATAACCGCTTGTTTAAGGACGTGTCTCTGAGTTACAATAAAAGCTGCCATACATGCTGCAAACATTATGAAGTATTGAATATTCAGGACTTTATACTCCACATTATGTGCTGCAGTGTTGATAATTACGAGTAGTAATGTATTGGAAATGGCGGAAATGAAAGTATAGCCAAGAAGTTTGAGTCCCTCGTTTTCATCCTTCGATTCCTGCCGATACATATGTAGCAGTCGGATTTGCTCAATCATCTAACTTCTTCGGCTTAGGCTTTTTATGAGGATTAGTAAAGTATAGAAATAGTAAACTTATTATGGGAGTAGTAATCAGGGAAAGAAACAAGTACCCCCAATAACCGATCCTGGTTTTCCTACCAAGGAAACCGGAAAACATGCACGCTAATATATATAGCGGTATTACAATTACTAAAATTGGCATTTTGAACCTTTAAATACCCCGAAGGGGTGAAATGTGAATAGCCACTGGCGTCAGCCAGTGGGGGAAATATCATTACCCCAACCAACTCCGAAGGGGTTGAACAAACAAATTTACAAAGCGATGTATTGTTCGACCCCTTCGGGATCATTTAGAGTTTGCAATTTGGTTCGGTGGGTGAAATCCACCGCTATTCACATTCATTCCCTTCGAGAATGCTTAATGAACCATTATAAATAATCAGATTCACACTGACTGTTAGTTCCCGTCACGTTTTAAGTGAAACACAACCTGACTGGAACAACTTTAAAACAAAGTTCCGTTAGGAATTACTCTGTCTTTTTTACTGGCGTTGGCTTTGGCTTCACGTTGTCTTTTTTTGGAGCTAATTCTTCTTTGTCTATTTTCTCAGCTTCGACTTTACCTTCTTCGAATTGTTCCTTGAAGAATTCGCGCATTTTTTCAACATCAAGGTCCATAAACGTACCACCGGTCTCAAAGTGCTGGATGAATACCTTACCAATTGCGTAAGTCGCAGCTCCGGAGAAGGCGGACATTGAAATACCACCGAGCGTTGCGCCTAATACCGGTATTGCTTTCAAAGAACTTCCGACAGTACCGCGAGCAAGAGATGATGGAACAATTGAACCTAAAAGCGAAGCAACAATAGTTCTCGCCTGATTTTTCTTAAATTCAACGTCGTAATTTTTAGATAGAGCGTAGATCATTGATAACTGTACTCCAGTAACGGCTACTAGATCTACCCATGGAATAGGAATTAAACCACCGCCTACAGACCACCAAACCCTGTTTTGGACGATTTTATCGGCGACTGCTTGTCTTTCTCCCACGTAATTTCCTTTCAGAATATTTAGACTACTTGTTTTGAGTTTTCTTATGTAATCAAAACGTTTTTTTTCAGATTTTTCAATCTTTTCTTCCATATTGTTTCCTTTCAGAAATATGTTAGATGATTTATTTTGCAGTTTCATATAATATTAAATTAAAACCTTCGTATGACCTGCAATACTAAACTTTCGTAAGTATAAAGAAAAAAGAGAACAAAAGTCAAGTGACTATCTATTTTAATTAGATAAAAATAGAAAATATACAAGAGTGCCTTCTTTTATTATCTTATACATATCTAACATTATTCGATCCCTTCGGGGTCGCTATCGGATTTGCAAATTCATTCGGTGGGTTTTCACCCACCGCTATTCACATTCATTCCCTTCAGGAATGCTGAATACTGTTTTTCGGGTATCCACTAAAAATCCTCATCAATATCTATAGTCGAATCAAGATACTCCTGTTGTTCTTCAATTACATCAGTCGAGGTGAACATGGTTTTTATCTGATTCAATGTTAGATTGGGTTGAGCAATGAATATGTTCATAATTCTTTGCAGGTCATCCGATAGTGTTTCTACTTGTGATGGATTTAACAGTTCGCTATCATATTCTATAGCAACTTGTATGGCTTCCTTTTGAATACAATAAAAGTTCAATAACGCTCGACTGGTGTGAGAATCCTCAAGGTGCGGAACACCTCTAATTCCTTGAATTTCTATGTTTTGTAGATTTTCGTAATCAACTGAGTTTACTATCACATCTAATAATGGAATTCGTTTATTCCCATAAACCAGGTTTAGATCATCGATAATTGCATCATAAGGATAAATTTCATGTTCAATACTTTCATTGAATGTACGGGAAACCATATTCATTATTTCATTTAGGGTTTCATCACCCGTGAAGGTATCTCTTAATACTAACATATTTAGATAAAAGCCAACCTGGTTTTCCAATTTCGGATGAACCCGCCCGGAAACCGGAGTCGATATAATAATGTCTTTCTGCGAAGCGTGGACTATTAAAAGCGTTTTTATACAGGAAACAAAAAGATTATACAAACTGATTTTATGCTTCTTTGCCAGATTATGCAGATTCTGTGATAATTCATTTGAAAGGTCGGACGCAAACCATTTACCTTTGAAGCCCATCGTTTCCGGTAATATTTCCCCGAATAAATCCAGAACCGGCAGGATTCCTGTTAGTTTATTCTGCCAGTATTGACGGTGTGGTTCAACGAGAGCGCTCTGAATTATTTGATTGTGCCATACTGCATAATCCTTGTATTGTATATCCAGGGGTGGCAACTCATCGGTCTGTGCATTTTGATAAAGAAGTATAAATTCTTTCATCAGAATATTGTTTGACCAACCATCAGTAATGATGTGATGTACGTTAAGAACCAGGAAGGACTTATCTGGATTGGATGGAGAATACAGATTTGTGATGCGAAGCAATGGCCCTTGTGTTAGATCGAATTGGTAATTAACTTCTTCATAGTAAACACTTTGTATTTTATCTTCCATATCTACTTCTTTTTCAACAGCAATAACCTTCAAGTCGTATAATGGTTCACTATGTATCACTTGACGTGGTTTTCCATCTATAACCTTAAAAGTCGTTCGTAATGCTTCGTGACGCAAGCAAAGCTGCTCTGTTGTCATACGCAAGAGTTCTTCATCGAAAGTAGTATTGTACTCATAAACGATGTGCATATTGTAAGCCTGCGAACTTTCCTTCCGGTTAGAGAGTATCCACAGTCGCTTCTGTGCGTGAGATAAATCATAAGATTCCTGATAGGACAATGGTTCTAAAGGCGGCAGGGAAATGGATACTGACGAATCAACGTTATTTACAAACTGCTTCACTGTAGGATACTTGAAGATGTCCTGCAAGGTTACATCCCAATTGAGCTGATCGCGTATTTTCATCATCAGCAAGATAGCTTTGATGCTTGTTCCACCGACTTCAAAAAAGTTATCAGTCGGTTGAATTTGATCGTTCCCCAATACTTCTCGCCATAAATGTAATAATTCATTGTGTGTTTCCTCCTCATTTATTACCGTAGTAGGATAGACACTCTTGTCTGTCGGATTGGGAGTGTCGGACAGGAGTGTCCTACCTACTGATGGTGGAGATACAATGCTATCTATCGGATATTGCTTGAGTTCTTTCTGATCTATTTTACCATTTGGCGTTAAGGGAATCTTATCTAACCGAATGAATCTTGAAGGAATGGAATAGACCGGAAGGGTCCGTTTCAGGTGTTCACGAATGGTTTCAGAATCTATATTTTCTGAAGATGTATAAAATGCAACCAATTCAGGCATAGATGGAATATCATCACGCAGAATTACCACAGCATCGTTAATAGCTCTAATTCTTGTTACTGCACCCTCTATTTCACCCAGCTCAAGCCTGAAACCATTCCATTTAATCTGTCTGTCAATTCTTCCCAGAAATTCAACTGTTCCATCCGATGTGATCGTCCCAAGGTCGCCTGTCCGGTAATACACTTTATCGGATTCATCGGAAAGCTTTATGAAAGATTGGTTTGTTCGTTCCGGATTGTTAATGTAACCTTTAGCCAGACAGGCGCCTCCAATAACAATCTCACCCGGAACACCTATAGGTTGTATTTTAAGCTCTTTACTGAGAATTAGTACTTCCGAATTACCAACAGGCTTACCAACGACGGGTTTGTTCAGAAATTTCTCGTAGTTGTTAAAATCAATTTCATGGATAATACTGCTAATAGTGCTTTCAGCAGGTCCGTAATGGTCATCCATGCGAGTATTCGGGCATAGTTGATGCAATGCCTGAATATCATTCGGTCGAATAGCCTCACCGCCTGATAGGAATAATCGAAGTTGAGTAGAATTTTTTAAATCCTTCACATACTTTGATTGCAGGACTAAATGTAAATATGAGGGAATTAATGTTAATATAGTAATACCTTTATTTACAATATACTGTATTAGTCTATCAGGGTCCTTCCTGTCAATATCATTGCATATATATAAACTCCCGCCCAAAGCCGGAATTCCAAGCAAATGTGTAAAACTGTGATCGAATGAATGCGGTGTTAAAAGTATAGAACGGTCTTCCGGTTCAATATTATACTCTTTATTTACCCAGTGAATATAATTAGCCACTCCAAAATGCGATACAATTACACCTTTAGGGTTGCCGGTAGTGCCTGATGTATATATGATATAAGCGATATTATCCGGCGCTATTTGCGCGGATAGATTTGATGGAAGCTGTTCCCTTTCACCTGATATCAGGTCTTCAATTGATATAACTTTACATTCTAATCGATAGTCATCAATATCCATAGAATCTGTTATAATTAATTTTAGTTCAGAATTTTCAATAATATATTGAATTCGACTTTCAGGAGTATCACGGTCTATAGGCAGGAAAGCGCCACCCGATTTCATAATACCCATCATCAATGGAAATAGGTTCTCATCAGGCGCTACAAACATTCCAATCGGTTCACCAGTTTCGGTTTTATACTGTTTGATCAATCTGGCAGCAATATGATCGGATAAATCCTCTACTTCCTGAAGTGTTAAGGATGTATCTTCAAATAGAATGGCAGTTCTATCCGGGTGAGCTTTTGCTGACTGATGGAAGATATCTATTATGGTTGACTGGGAAGGTTCAATAGGATAGGTTTCGCCAATAATTATGCTTTTTGAATCCAAATCCCTCAACAAATCAATTTGTGATAATTGTGTTTCAGGTTTTTGTGAAACTTCATCCAGAATGTTAATGAAATAGTCCTTCCACCGTTCAATCGTATCTTCTTTGAATAAATCTGTTCTGTAATTTATATTCAGCTTAATTTGCCCGCGCGCCTGGATGCATTCAAAGGTCAGATCGAAGAGGGATGATTTAATATTAATATCAACTTCCTCAAGCGTCAAGCCAGGTAAAGCAGGTAGACGATCATCAGCTTTCTCATATACAAACGAGGTCGTAAAAAGGACATTGCGACTCATATCTCTTTCGAGGTTAAGTTGATCTACCAGTTTTTCAAAGGGATATTGCTGGTGCGCAAATGAGGAACCAAGAATATTCTTCACCCTTTCCAGATAGGTCAGGAATGTATCGCCTTCTTCGATTCCGGTTCTTATAGGCAGAGTATTAGCGAACATTCCAATAACGTTAGAGTACTTTCCTGACGGGCGTCCTATTACCGGCACACCGACTATAAGATCGGTTTGGGTTGATAATCTATGCAGTAAAACGTTAAATGCGGTGAACAGCACGGTAAATAGCGTTGAATTGGTCTCACGCGCTAATGCCTCACACGATTGCACGATTGATTCTTCTAACGTGCTTCTGTTAGTAAAACCTGAAAAATCCTGAACAGGTGGATGAGAATAGTCTAAAGGCAGATCTAGGACGGGAATATCACCCTTGTAAGTTTCTAACCAGTAATTCTCATCATTAGCAAATTTTTCGGATTTGAAGTATTCTAATTCTTCAATTGGATAATCGGAATATGTCGCGGTTAATTGCGGCAATTGCTGTCCAAGATACAAACGCATGAATTCCTGCATTATAATATTCAGTGAAAAGCCATCCACTGCAATATGATGTACGTCTAATACCAGCAAGTGCTCTGTTGGAGTAATCTCTGCGAGACCAACTCTAAATAAGGGCGGCTCCGAAAGGTCAAACGGTCTTATGAAACTCTTAAGATAATCCTGTATTTTATCAGGATCCGGTTCTATTTGAGTTGTTTCAATATTCAGAGGCGCGTCTTTATGAATAACTCTTATCAAGGTATCATTCTCAACTTTAAATCCAGTGCGAAGGGTTTCATGACGAAGTAACTGCTCTCTAAGGGTTGACTCGATTTTATCACGATCAAGGTTTCCGGTTAATTTAATTGCGCCGCTTATATGATAGCTTAACTCACCACCGGGAAATTGTGAAAGAACAAACAACCGCTGTTGAGCTGAACTCATCGGAAACGAAGTGACCGGTGGCGCAGGTGTACCTGCCTGCGAAGTGATCTTTTCCTGATCATCATCTCTAAAAGAGAACCCACCCTTGCGAATATCTTCGATTGATTCGCAAACTGCATCGACTATCTGTGCAATATCATTATCATCGTGAACAGTAGACAGGAAACAAATCCGTCGTTCCCACGTATAGACGCCTTTTTCAATCATCGAATAGAACAGCAGATCCATCTCTATCGGCATACGCGTGAGATCGTATTTTCCAAACGATTCAAACCGCAGCATTGAGCTGTAATTGCGAATTCTTACCGGTGCGGATTTATTCTCAAAGTATCGGTTCAATTGATCCGACAGTCCAACTGTTAGCGCATTAACCCGATCCTGCAATCTGGGTCCTTGGGCGATTAAATACTTTAGGACAGCGTTGGTTGCTGCCATTGTTAAGGGATGTTTGCAGAATGTACCACCGTAAACCATTGTCTTTGTGTTCGGTGCAGAGTTTTCATCTTCGAAAGTCCAGTAACCGCCGTCAAACGCATCGAGATAATCCGATTTTCCTGCAACTATTCCTATAGGCATCCCTCCGCCGATTAACTTACCATAAGCAATAATATCAGCCTTTACTCCAAAGGTGTACTGTGCGCCGCCGGGGTGGATACGAAACCCGGAAACCATTTCATCAAAGATCAACGCCACGGAATGTTGATCCGTAATAGACCTGAGATTCCTCAGGAATTCGACAGGGTGGAATCCCGGTCGACGACTCTGCACCGGTTCAGTCAGTACTGCGGCAATTTTATCAGCGTTTTTCCTGATATATTTCAATGAATCTTCGGATCCATAAGTTAGCACCTTGACGTCAGACACCATTCCTGGAGGAGTCCCCGGTGAAAACGGCATAGTGTAATCACCTTCCGCCATTGCAAGAATGCCATCGAAAGTGCCGTGGAAAGCGCCTGAGAAGATCACGAGCTGATTCTTGCCGGTTACAGCGCGCGCCAGCCTCACGGCAGCCATTACAGCTTCCGTTCCCGTATTAGTAAACACTACACGATCAACACCTGTTAAATCCTGCACCATTCGGGCATTTTCATCAATCAAGTCCGTCTGAGGACCTAATTCAAACCCTTCGTCCAACTGATGTCTTATCGCATCCATAACAAACGGCGGCTGGTGACCAAAGAAATGAACTCCGTATCCCATTGCAGTATCGACATAATCGTTACCGTCTATATCAGTAAAGTGTGAACCTTGCGAGTGTGCGGATACTATTGGATAGATCAAATCCCGCAAACTCTTTCTATAACCCAGCGAGGCAATCCAATCCGCTGAAAGCTTCCTGTTTTTCTGAGCGTACTCTTTTGATTTTGGAGTCTTCCTGTTATATCGCGTTGTAAGGTCTTGTATAAAATTGCGCTGCTGCGGTGACAAATTCTCATCAACGAAGATCATCCCTCTAATTGGATTGACATCATCGGTGATGATAGATCGTGTCTTGACAAGAACAGTCGATAGTGATTCTATCGGTTGAGGTTTGCTTTCAATTCTCTGAACCAAATCATCAGGCGGCGCTTGACCGGCAGCCGATAATACTTCCAACTGCTTATTCATCAATTGAAGCTGTTGGTTAATTATATCGGTGACGCTGCTTCCGGCTGTTATGGGTGTCTCGACAGGTTCGATGGACTTAACGAGTTGTTTAGTTTCTTTGGGGACTGCCTTATGAAAAACCGCGTTCTGCTGGATATATTCGGCAATCAGTTGTGTCGTATTATACTTCTCGTAAATCTCCTGTACGTTAAGCTCTATACTGTAATGGTCGTTGATCTTATTCTGAAGCTCAACAATTGTAAGCGAATCTAATCCTATATAAAACAGGTTCGCATCCGGATCAATCGAATCGGCTCTAATCCCGCTTACCTGGTTGATGAACTCCTTTACTTTCTCGACAATCTCATCGATCGCGCCTTCAACTATAATATCCTCAACGACGGCGGGTTCACTCGCAATATGGGTTGCAACCGATTCTGCTGTTATCGGAGTCGTCATTGGTTCTCTTACGTCAGTTTTTAGCATTTTTTCTGTTGCGTCAGGTGTTAACACCTGACGCAACTTTGGTTCGGTTAAACGTTCACCGGCTCGACCTCCGCCTGCAACCGGTTTTAGCCAATTGTATTCCTTTTGGAAAGGATAGTGAGCCACTTGTATCCTTCGTCTTGGATATGGCTTATCGAATGCTTCCCAATCAATATTGTAGCCTTCTTGATAGAGTATAGAGACGGTTTCTAAAATGACGTCCCAGTCATCCTGATCCCGAATTAGAGAAGGCAGAAACAGATGATTATCACCATCGAGACATTGTTGTCCCATTGAACTGAGTGTACTATGGCTCCCAATTTCTAAGAAGTAATTCGCTTTTTTAGAAGCGGCAAATTGAATAGAATCCAAGAATTGAACCGGTTTCAAGAGGTGATTACACCAGTAATCCGGGCTGCTGATTTCACCCTTCTCAGCGAACTTTCCGTTAATATTTGTGATCAAGGGGATTTGTGGATCGCGGAATTTGTGAAGTGAAAGCTCTTTTTTAAACTCGCCCAATATCGGTTTAGTCAACGGAGAATGGGATGAAATTGAGATGCTCAGGTTCTTGAATTTGATCTCTTCCCGCTCTAATCGAGAAGTAATCTCATCTATCGCTTTCTTTTCACCTGATACCGTTATGGAATCAGGCGCATTAATCGCCGCCATAGAAACTGAATCAGAATACGGAGCGATATAGTCTTGAACCTCATCGAAACTTCCATTGATTGACAGCATACAACCATTATCAGGCAACGATTGCAACAGTTGACCGCGTTTGGAAACGATTGCAACGGCATCCTTAAGACTGAAAACATTGGCTATGCACGCAGCGATATACTCTCCAATTGAGTGTCCAATCACCATATCCGGATAGATACCCCAATCCATCCATAGTTGCGCTAATGCATATCCTACGGAGAATATTACCGGCTGCATATACAGTATTTGGTCAAGCAACTGCGGATCCGAATCCGGTGAAAACAGCAGTTCGGTTATCCTAGCATTGATATGCGGATAGAACAACTCATCGCATTTTAAAAGGTTCTCACGGAAGTCCGAATGCGTTTCCCAAAGCGAACGACTCGCTTCTTTGTACTGACTGCCTCCTCCGGTGAAGAGGAATACCAATTTCCCTTTTTTTGCAGATGATCTCGGTGATTTAGCCGATTTTGACCATTTTGACAGTCTATTTAGAAGCTCTGATTTTGTCTTTCCGTGGAAAGCTTTTCTTTTATTGAAGTGTGCCCGTCCTGAATTTGCGCTGTAACAGTAATCAGCAAGTTTATGATTGGAGTTCTGGATTCCCGCCTTCGCGGGAATGACAGTGTTTTTAATAGCTACAGTATTTTTAATAGCTTGGGAATGTCTTTGGATTGACTCGGAAAGGGCATTATCATTCATACCGGAAATCGCAATTATATGATGTGGTCTTTCAACGGATTGCGTTTCCGGTTCAATGATTTCCGGTGGCTCTTGAATGATAACGTGCGCATTCGTACCACTGAAGCCAAAGCTGCTTAAACCAGCGGTTCTAATTCCATCGGTTTTCTTCCAGTCAATTGTTTTATCTAATACCTGGATTGGTATATTCTCCCAGGGTATTTGTTTATTAGGGTTTCTAAAATTCAGACTTGCAGGTATTTTCTTATGATTAAGAGCCAGTATTAATTTAATCAATCCGGCAACACCAGCGCCGCTTTCCTGGTGTCCAATATTTGTTTTTACCGTTCCGATTAAAAGAGGATTGCTTTTCGAACGATTAGAGAAGACTCTCGATAAAGCATTTACTTCAATAGGATCGCCAAGAATCGTTCCGGTTCCGTGAGCTTCTATGTAGTCTATTTCATTTGCATCTATTCCTGCATCTTTCAATGCGTCTTTTATCACCCGTTCTTGTGCCAATCCGTTTGGCGCAGTCATTCCTGCGCTGCGACCGTCGCTGTTAATCGCCGAACCTCGTATGACTGCGAGTATGTTGTTTTTATCTCTCTGAGCGTCCGATAATCGCTTGATTAACACAACTCCGCATCCCTCGCCCCGTATATAACCATCGGCAGTATCATCAAAAGCGCGGCATACTCCGGTGGGGGTAATAGCCTGGAGTTGCGAGAAGCCGATATGCACTTCCGGTGAAATTACTACACTTGCGCCTCCAACTACCGCCATATCAATTTCATTGTTACGCAGCGCGAGTATTGCGTTGTGCAAAGCGACAAGAGACGAGGAACAAGCCGTGTCAAAAGCCATACTTGGTCCATTCAAATCGAAAAAGTAGGACAGACGAGCGGCTCCCACACAAGGTAAAAGACCAGTGAGAGAGTAAGGTGTAATAGTATCCAGATTTCCTGTAAGAAGCTGGGCGGAACCATAATCAACACCTGTTAATCCAATGTAGACGCCGGTTAGACTTCCATTTATTTTATCGGGGGTTAATCCTGCATTTTCAAAGGTCTGCCACGCGGTTTCAAGCAGCAATTTTTGATTCGGTTCATAAGCAATCGATTCATTCGGGGTAATATGAAAGAACGTAGGATCAAAATACTCAAGGTCGTCGAGGAAACATCCCCAAAAATGTCCTCCATCAACTCTTGATCTGAACTCTGATTCAGGGAGTTTCGAAGTGAACCTGTCCAAAGGCATTTCCGAACGGGTATCGATCCCATCTTCAAGAATACGCCAGTAACCTTCCAGATCATTCACCCCACCGGGGTATCTGCACCCAGCGCCGATAATTGCAATCGCTTCGTTCGATTTATCCTGCTGTACCTTTGAGCTAAGTTCTTTAATCTTTGCAGCAGCTTGTTTTAAAGCTGAGATGTATTGTTGTTCTTTATTGGTATTCATTGCTTGATTGTTTAAATATTAAGAAATTTTTTTACCGCGGAGATCGCAGAGAACAAAGAGTGATCGGGAAATGGGTTTCTCGCATTCGGAGAATCCGGGCTGCGAGACTAAAGCAAATAGAACACGAAAATAAACCTTCGTGTCTTAGTGTTCTTCGTGGTGAAAATCCACTATTCCCCATAATACACAAACGGCGCCCAGTAAAACGGACTGGAATAGCTTTCTATCTCCAAAAACGCTCTCTTCATCTCTGTAATCGCTTTATCATAACCGATCCCTTTTTCCTGTACAAGCTTGTAAACCCCGATCATAAATTTCATTGTGGATTCATCCGAGACCTGCCAGAGTGATACCGAAAGACCATTTGCGCCGGCTACCAAAAAACTCTGGGTTAATCCTACTACGCCCTCTCCGCCGTATATCTTACCCAAACCTGTCTCACAAGCGGAAAGGTTCACAAAATCAGCGTTAATATCAAGTCCGGCTATCTCCTTCATTGTCAAATACCCGTCTTCGCTGCCTTCCTGTTTTGACAGCGAAAGCACTATTGCCGATAACTCCGGTATTTCAGGCACAACCAGACCATGCGTTGCAAAGTGAAGGACTTTATATCTCTTCATTACGCCTTCCCTCGATAAGGACTTTACTTTTGATTCATCTACGGATTTCCCAGTATAAATATCCGACCCGTTTATTAATTCCTTGATGGCGTTTACTTCCGTTAAGGTGCCAGGCAGGTTTTTCCATTCTTCAAATCCAAGACTTGAATAAGCGCCTCTTGCGCTTTGACCTCTATTGAGAGCCAATAATGTTTCGTTCGTCAGGTATTCCAACTGTTTTTCAGATTTGACAATATCCGCCTGATATGACATCTCATCATATACCGCCCCGCCAAACGCAAGCATCGGTTTTCGGTCTTGACTGTAGTTTCTCCTGGCTATGATTTCTGATACAGCCAAAGACTGCGTATATTTTATATGATACTTTTCAATCAAATATCTACCGTCAGGCATAATTAAAGTCTCGAATGGCAGGAAGGATAAAACACCGTCAGGGATGATAATCAATTCATCTTTTCCATTGAGATGTGCTTCAATACTGCCAAAGAGGAATTTGTAAAGCTCTTTACCGATATATTTGACAGTTTCTCTTTCTTTTGATGTGAGGCGCGGCTTTGAAAGCAATAAGCGGTAATAATTTATTATTTTATCAAAATCAGCGTTCTCCTCTTTTTTAATCATCTTTTCATCTTCACTTTTTGTTATTCTTTTCATACCCCTTAAATTCTCAAAGGCATTTGATATTACATCTGTATATCTGCTATTGATGTTTGAGATTAAATTATCCGGCTCAACTTCAACTGCGAAAATATTATTTCTATCCACAACGATCTGTTCGGTTCCCATCCATGTATTTATATTTGCATAATTTATAATCGCGGTATTGTTATTTAATTTTTTCCGGTAGTTTTCAACACCCCCGAATCGAATATCCTTTTCATTCAACCTTTCTCCCATTTGTTCTAAAAGGTACTTGGTTGAAGAAAGCTCTACTGTATTAAATGCCAAATCTGGTTTGTTATCTCTTATGTATGTTGATACAAGAAATTGATAAGTATAAAGTTGTGAGGCAAGATAATCACGGCGAATTGATCCGGTAGCGGTTAGCCTTAATTCTTCTTTAATTGCAATGGATTTTCTTAAATACTCTCCTGCTTTTGTATATTCTTTCAAATCAGCGTAAACAACTCCGATGTTGTTCATATCTGTTGCAATACCTTCCTTTTTACCAAGTTCTTCAGCAATAGCATGTGCTTTGATGAAATGCTCCAGTGCATTATCGTATTGTTCCCAGGCTTGATACACCAGCCCGATATTGTTCAATGAGGTAGCAATGCCTTCTTTCTGACCAAGCTCTTCAGCAATAGTAAGTGCTTTGTTGTAATACTCAATTGCCTTACTATATTGTCCCAAGGTTTGATATATAAAACCAATGTTGTTCAATAGAAATGCAATACCGTCTTTTTTACCAAGTTTTTCATTAATAGCCAGTGCTCTGGTGTAATGCTCAATCGCCTTATCATATTGTCCCCAGGTTTGATATATAAATCCGATGTTGTTCAATTGAATAGCAAGCTGGTCCATTCTCCCAAGCTTTTCATTAATAGCTTGCGCTTTGGTGAGATACTCAAATGCCTTATCGTATTGTCCCCAAACTTGATACACACTCCCGATATTGTTCAGATCTGTAGCAATACCTTCCTGTTGTCTGATTTCTTTATGAACCGACAGTGCTTCGGTGTAATTCTCGATCGCCTTTTTGTACTGTCCCCTATCTTTATACACACTTCCGATGTTGTTCAATGAAACAGCAATTCCGTCTTTTTTACCAAGTTCTTTATTAATAACGAGTGCTTTGGTGTAATATTCATTTGCCTTATCATGTTGTCCCCAGAGATAATACACCGTCCCGATGTTGTTAAGTAAAGTTGCAACACTTCCTTGTTGTCCGTGTTCTTTAAAAATAACAAGCGCTTTAGAGAAATGCTCAACCGCCTTATCATATTTTCCCCACGCTTTATTTATCATCCCTATGTTGTTTAATAAAGTTGCAACACTTCCTTGTTGTCCAAGTTCTTTAGCTATAGCCAGCGCTTTGGTGTAATGCTTAATTGCTCTATCATATTGTCCCCATGTTTGATACACCAGTCCGATGTTGTTCAATGTTGTTGCAATACCTTCTTTCATACCAAGTTCTTCATCTATAGCCAGCACTTTGGTGAAATACTCAATTGCCTTATCATATTGCCCCAAGGTTTTATACATTACACCGATCTCGTTTAGCATTGTTGCATAATAATCTTTTCTTCCTACCTTTATAAATAAATCACCAGCAAGTTGGAAGTATTTTATCGCATCATCGTATCGGTATTCTTTTTGTGCATGTTTAGCTAAATTGTAATAGTCATCGGCAGTTTGGCTTAAAGACGTATTAGCGGTAAAGAAAATAAAAAGAATTAAAATTGTGTATTTTGACATGTTATCCTCTTTTCTATGAAGACTAACTAATTATAACGAAATCCCCGAATCCGGAGATAATCAGGAATATACAGCATTGTAGAGGTCAAACTACATGGCTAATGATATAGTTGCCCTCTTTTGCTAGTCCGACTTCAATACCTTATTATTTATCACTAAACCTTCCCCGTTTTCTTCAGCTTGCAGTAAGCGATGTGAAGTCGAATTCTTATGTAGCGTTTTCGTACAAGTAGCAAAACCGCAAAACAAGGGATACAGATTACCAAAACCAGAGCTATTAGTACTACATAATAACGCAAATTATTGTGTTCTAATGCATTGAGCTTGTCAAAGTTTTCGATGTCAAACCCAAGAAAACCAAGAAAACTAAAGACACCAATTACAAATATTCCGAGGAATATGAGGGCTATAAAGTACGCTATCCGCGACTGTCCCAAGGCTTCATGCGCGTTTATCTCGACTAGACCGTCGCAACGTGGACACAACTTTGTGAAGTGCACTTCAGCTATTTCACTCTCGGAAAACTGACATTGGCAATAAGGACATCTGTAAGTAATCATTATAGGTATAATCCACCAATCATCTATGCAGCAAAGAAAAAAGAAGAAGTAAAATGGTGTGTTTAGACATTTTGACCTCTTTTTTCTAATGTTGTGTTGCTATTATGTTACGTTATTGTTTGAGAAAGGAGTATCCTTGTTTCCTTATGGTGTTGCCTTATTAAGTAGAATTAGGTGCATAATTGGATCATCTACTGAATATCCCCAATGTGTAATTTTCTCAAAAGACAATTCCTCGGTATTACCGAACATATCTCCTATAACAATATGGTCTTCTTTTACTTCAAGGAGTTCAGCTTTTATTGATTCGCCTTCTTCAAAGAATTCTGAAGCTTTTTTAATCTTAACAAGGTATATGTCTGGTACCTTTTCTTTTTGTATTAACGAAGTTAATGCATTGTTTAGTCTCGCATTCATCCGATTTTGTAAATCGTTCATTTTTTAATCCTCTGTTAATCTGGTTGTTTTAAAGTCTTCAAGGTAATATAAACTGTTTGATCTAATATTTCAAACGAATCAGGTTACTCCCGTCTTGGTAGGATTGAAACATTGCGGAAACGTAAAACAATTCCACGAAGGGGAATAAGGTAAATAGCCACAGGTGAAACCTACGGAGACATTGTCGGTAATGCCCTCGACCCCGAAGGGGTCGAACAAGAATAATCCGGATGAAACAGATTGTTTAACCCTTTCAGGGTTAGGTGGTTTGGGTTGTTACACCTCCGTAGGTTTCACCTACGACTATTCATATTTAATCCCTTTGGGGTTTTCACTGCCCCTTAATAAGTTGTTCAATATTATCCAGTATTTCCGTTTCACTCACCATATCAGGTTCTTCTGGGCTATCCTCAAATTTTAACACGTCATTTAATAGAAAATCGGTGATTTTCTGTACTGTAGGATAATCGAAGAGTAAAGAAACCGGCAGCGAAGTTCCGATTGCTTGTCCCAATTGATTGCGTAGTTCAACTGCTGAAAGTGAATCGAAGCCCTGATCTGTTAGAGGTTGATCGTCTTCCAGACCGTCCTCATCGGCGTATCCAATGACGTCGGAAGCTATTTGAATAACGTTTTCCGTAAGAACCGAATGCCGTAGTTTAGGCAATGTATCGACAAGTATTTCCTTAAGACGATAGTCGGATTTTGCTTCCTTTTCCTGATGATCTGATTCTTGAATAATCTGTTGGAAATTACTGTAAAACCCCTGTTTCTCTTTTTCGTTTAGTATTTGGATATATTTTTGCCAATTAATGCTGGTAACCGTAACCCCGTTCAAGTTATCCATAAGAATTTTTTCCAACACCGTAGTGCTCGCATAAGCGGACAAACTTGATACTCCCATCTCTTCTATACGTTTGCCGCGTTTATCTGAAACAACCGCCATACCGACGTCTTTCCAGGGACCCCAATTGACACTAATGGCGGGAAGCTCTTTTTGACGACGATATTCAGCCAGCGAATCGAGAAAACGGTTGGCGGAACTGTAATTGGCTTGTCCGGGGCTCCCCATTACTGAAGCTATGGAGGAGAACATTACAAAATAATCCAGATCCATTGCTTCTGTTGCCTGGTGAAGATAGAATGCTCCGTTGGCTTTAGGGGCAAGCACCCTCCGGAATTTTTCCATCGTCTGCTCCTGAATCACACCGTCGTCTACCACACCTGCGAGGTGGAAAACACCCTTTAGAGGCGGATTAACGGATTTGATTTGCTCAAATAAATCCTTCACCTCACCTTCATCGGAAACATTACAACGGATGTAAATGATTTCTGTTTTTTCACCTTTTGCAAGCTCTTTCAAATCTAAATCGATATCATCTTCATTCTTAATATCGGTCAGAATGATTTTTCCGGCTCCCTTTTCAACCATCCAGTCAACCAATGTCAGTCCTAATCCACCTGTTCCACCTGTAATCATATAGGAAGCATCCTCTTGGAACAGGTCTTGTTCCAACATAGCAGGCGATTTCAGCGATTTTTTATCTTCGGGCTCTATATTGGCAAACTTAGCAACGCTTCGCTGCGAACCTCTGATTGCAATTTGGTCGTGAACGCCTGGGTCCGCCAAATCCTTACAAAGCTGCTGAACCTCAGAATCGTCAAGGGAACGGGATACATCTATACAGATACAATTAAGTTCAGGGAACTCTTTCTCAAGCGTCAAACCAAAGCCCCATAAAGGAGCCTCGATAAGGTTCGGTTCTTCAGTCTCTGGATGTAGTGAATGCACACCCTGAGTAACAAAGTAAACCTGATCCTGATAACCGGCAGCGATTAACGCTTGAGCGAAGCCAAGAGCATCATGAAGCAGATTATCAACTTGATTTGGTATTTCACCGTTGTCTTCACTATCTGGCGTCGCTGCAAGATAGGCTATTCCGTCGAACTTGCCGGATGTCAACCTGTCCTGGATTTCGTTGCTTTCGATTAATGTAACCTGATGCTTGTCCTGCTCAAGAGACAGTTTTATTTTTTCGGAGAGTTGGTTAATCCCGTGATTTACAAGCATCCATTGTTGTTCCGTCCGGATTTCTTCCGACTCTTCATAAGGAGTCTCTATCCAAGCCACTTTGTGAAGATAATTTGCTACCTCAGTCAGATCCGGTTTCTGGATAAACGATGTCTCGATGACTCTTCCGTATAGACCTCGAATTTGAAATATTAATTCTCCATCCGGTGTAAAGATATCAGCATCAGCGAAAAGGCTGTCGCCTTCGAGCTTAGACCTGGATACGCATACCACTTCTTGTGTAGCTTCCCGGTAGAACCGGAAAGTTTCAATTGCATACGGAACAACTACCTTTCTATCCCTCACAAACATTTCGAACACTTCAGGTTGTATAATCATATCAAATAAGAACATCGATACAATTACTCCATCGATTACGCCGGGATAAAAGTCATACTCCACACCGTCATTCAGTTTATCGCCTAATACAACCCGTGATCGAGATAAGTCAGGAGATAGATTAAAATCATCGATCAAACGGAATGATGGACCGAAATTACTATCAATAGTTCTCAACATATCATACATTTTACTTGGATCAAATGGTTCAAGCGTCATGTTCGGGTCAATCTCAAGCAATTCAAACGGTTCTGCAGCCTCACTACTGTCATCCAATTGAAAATGCCCTTCAAGGTTAACCGACCATTCCTGATGTATTGCCGGGTTCTTGCTTATGAATTGCATATCGATGTCATTGTGGTTTTTCTTGAGAATCACTTGAGTATCGCGGACGTCTTCGTCATCGTTGAATCTCATCATATTAAGGAAACCGGTGTTCTTAAAGACACCTGAAGTCAATCCGTAAGTATCCTTTATAGCTGAATAAATGAGCGAGAGCATCCCCGCACCCGGGAATATCATATAATCAGCAATCACATGATCCCTGATGAATTGATGAGTTTTACCTGAGAATCGATTCTGGAAAATCCGCGTGTTTTCTAATGCAGGAGATGACAATTCAACACCAAGGAATTTCTTCGATGATCCTATTACCGATGAAACTCCGGTATCTTTCTGTTTTGGCATGAAATCCATCCAGTATGTCTTGCCTTGAAATGCATAAGTCGGAAGTTCCAGTTTCCTTCGGCTATACGGCGCATCAAATTTTCGCCAATCAGGATTAAATCCGGCAGTATAAAGGGTTCCCAGTGTCTTTAATAGTGTAAGCCAATTAGGGTCTTTCTTGCGTAAAGACGGCAAAATGACCGTTTCCAGACTTTCAGTGCAGCGCTTGCCCAAGCCGCTTAAGGTTGTATCCGCCCCAATCTCTAAGAAGTGCTTATATCCGGCAGATTCCAAAGCTTGAAAGCCTGCTTGAAAGAGCACCGGTTGTCTGATATGGTCTGTCCAGTATTCAGCGGAAGCGAATTTCTCTTCCTCTTCCTTGCCGGTCAAACATGACATGAATTGAATAGTCGGAAGGGAATACTCAACGTCTTCGGCAACCTCACGGAATTCATCCAGAATAGAATCCATAAGAGGTGAATGGAAAGCGTGTGATACCGTCAGTTGCCGGACCTTGACACCTTTTTCCTTGTAGTTGTTCAGAATTTCTTCAACCGTTGAGTTTTCGCCTGAAATGGTTACCGTATTTGGCGCATTAACCGCCGCAATTGAAATTCTGTCAAGATACGGTTCGACACACTTTTCTACGTCCTTAATATCGGCAAAAACGACGCCCATCGCTCCATCGCCAGGTGCGCTGTGCATAAGTCTCCCTCGAGCCACCACCAGGCGCGCCGCATCTTCCAGTGTCATAATTCCAGCAGTCACCGCAGCCGCATATTCACCGATACTATGACCGGCAACCGCATCGGGTACAATGCCCCAGAACTTCCATAATTCAGTCAGTGCGCATTGTACGGCAAATATCGCCGGTTGGGTGATGTCTGTCCTATTGATGAGTTCTTTTTGCGAGGAATCAAAAAATAATTCAACGAGTGAAATGTCTAAGTAAGGTTGGATAATCCGATCAACCTTGTCGAGTGAATCACGGAAAGGTTTGTACGTATCATAAAGCTGTTGTGTCATTCCTGAATATTGGGATCCTTGTCCGGAATAAAGAAATACCAGTGGAGATTTTTTACTTTTCGATTTACCGGTCAGAATCTGACGGCTCGAGCCTTTCTCTTGAAATTCATTAAGATGCTTCTTAAAATCGTCTATGGTTTGACCTGAGACACACAGACGATGATTAAAGTGATCCCTTCCTGAACCGGCGGTATAGCAAAAATCGCCAATATTTACTGACGGATTATTTTCGAGATATTGCACATATTTAGATGTTAATTGCTCCAACGCCTTTGCTTCTCTTGCGGAAATTGTGAGTAGATGTAATGGTCTGTCTACGGAGTTTTCCTCATACGTAACTACCGGAGCCTCACCAAAAACGACGTTGCCGTTAGTTCCAGAAAAACCATAAGCGCTGACGCCGGCATATCGTTTCCTTTCACCTCTTCTCCACGGTTTTGCTTTTGTAGGAACTTGAATGCAGCCTTCATCCCAATTGAAACCGGGATTAGGATTATTAAAATGGATGTTCGGTGGAATAGTTTCATTCTTCAAAGACAAAATAACTTTAATGATACTGGGCATTGCCGCTGAACCTTCAAGGTGACCGATATTTGACTTGACAGAACCGACTGTGAGCTTTTCACCTCTACCGTTACCTCCGCAAAATACGTTATTTAAACCATTTAATTCAAAAACATCCCCGACTGACGTTCCGGTTCCATGGGCTTCTACATAATCAATATCGGAAGGTTTCAGACCGGCATTCCTAAGCGCTTTCCTTACTATTTCCTCTTGTGCAGATTCGCTTGGCGATGTAAAACTGGGGCTGTCGCCATCTTGATTAAGCGCCGAACCTTCAATAACTGCACGGATATTATCCTTGTCGCGTAAAGCATCGCTTAGACGCTTAAGAATCACAACCCCGCATCCTTCGCCTCTTCCAAAGCCATCAGCGGATTCATCGAATGTTTTACATTTTCCATCGGGAGACATTGCGCCAAGTTTTGAAAAAGCAACAAACCCATTAGGTCTGAAAATCGCATTAGCGCCTGCAGTAAAAGCCATATCACATTCGCGATTCCTTAAGGCATTTATAGATAAATGGAGAGCAACCAAGGCGGATGAACATGCTGTATCTACCGAGATATTCGGACCTGTAAAACCGTAGACATACGACATTCTGCCGCCTGCGGAACTTAATAGAGAACCTGATGCGGTATAATTGTCAATATTCATTAAATCCGCGGTCTCAAGGTGACGACCTTTATTATCATCACCGCTTTGACCCAGAAAAACACCGACATTTTCGCCCATTAAATCTGAAGGGGGAATCGCCGCATTTTCCATAGCCTCCCAGGCAACTTCAAGAAGCCATTTCTGCATTGGGTCAAGTGAAAGAGCCTCCTTGGGAGTTATGCTGAAGAAAGCGGCGTCGAATTTATGGACATCGATTCCTTTCAGGAAATGAGCTGCGTTTGTGATTGACTTGCCCGGTTCTTCAGGATTGGGTGAATAATATTTAGACATATCCCACCGCTCAAGAGGCACTTCAATGTTTGAATCACCATAATCCATTAAGAACTTCCAGAACTCTTCGGGGCTATTCCCTCCACCAGGAAACCTGCACGATAATCCGATAACAGCGATCGGTTCGTGGTGATCTTCTTTATCAGTAATATCTGAAGAATAATCCGTTATTGATTTTGGTGTTGTCACTGCAACAGTTTTTACCGGTACTTTCTTCTCAATCTTCGCATCCTTAATATTTTGCAGATCCGTTACGCATTCCTCAAAGCAGTCAACATCATTGTTTTCTCGTATAAGACAGGGAACAACTTTATAATCGGTAGTCTTGATTGATTCGAGTGTTTCTTCAATAAAAAACAGCAGAATGGGATGAGGACTGATCTCAACAAAATTACGGTACCCATCAAGGATGGCTGAACGTACTGCCTGATGAAATAATACAGTCTCACGGGGGGCGGTGACCCAATAGTAACGCGACATAGAGAACGCTTCCTTCTTCTTGCCGTAAACCATTGAATAGATGTCAATATCAGTCTCTTTGGGTTTTATACCCTCAAAATACTCATAAAGAAGTTCCTGATGCGGGGCTACAAATCGTGTATGAAAAGGTACTTCAGAATTAATAATTCGGTTAAAAACTTCTCTCTCTGTGAATATTCCGGTGATTTTCTGAATATCTTTTTCAATACCCGCAATCAAGGTTGATTTGGGGCTGTTATCTCCGATTATTGCGGCATCGAAGTTACCTTTCTCTATCAATTCCGACACTACCGGAGCCTCAGCAGCGATGTGCGCCAATATGCCCTGACCTTCAATACTGGTAATTAAATGCTGGTAACCAAAAACTAATTTAAAGACATCATCCATGTCTATTACACGAGCGGCATAGGCAGCTACGATCTCGCCTCCACTGTGACCAACAACTGCATCAGGTTTAAAGCCCCTGTGTTTGAGTAGTTCAAGCAGGGATATTTGAACGGCTACGGTACAAGTCCAACCATACTTGCCTTCAGCCAGTTTCGAGTCTGCTTCTTCTCTTTTTATCTCATCGATTACCGACCATCCGGAGTATTTCGCAAATCGATTGTCGAAGTCTTCCAGTACTTCTCTATATAATGGTTCAGTTTTATAAAGTTCCATGCCCATCTTAGCCCATTGAGGCGCCAAGCCCGGGAAAATGAATACCAGACCTTGATTCTTGATTGGTTGTTTAACTTTGTTAGAAACCTTCATTTTATTATTCCTTATTAGATATTCCCAAAGGGAATGAATGTAAATAGCGGTGGGTGAAACCCACCAAATTAAATTGCAAACCCTCAAAGAAATATGGGGACAGTATACCTATTTTTATAAGTGCTATTAGAATGACCGACAATCTATTGAAAAAACAGGTATACTGTCCCCATATTTCAGCAATCCCTTCGGGGTGTTTTAGGTATACCGACCTCAAATTTCATAGAAAATATTGCGTTGTAACACTTATCAGTGTATCTTGATAGTTTGCAAGAATGCAAAAAACCATAAGTTAAAACGGTATACACCAAAACGCAATATTTTCTTAATTTCATTAAATTGAAAAGGTAAATTATGGGATTAAAAACCACGAATTTGCTTTCCAAAAAGAACATCATCGAAATCCTTCCGCTTACTCCTTTACAGGAGGGAATGCTCTTCCACTCTTTGTTTGATAAAGACAGTCAGGCTTACGTTCAACAAATGACACTGCATGTATCCGGAGAACTTGATATAGACTGCCTTGCAAAGAGTTGGGATATAATTCTGGAACGCCATGAAGTATTGCGAACGGCATTTCAGTATAAAAAAAGCCAAAGACCCGTCCAGGTAATACTCGCAAAAAAAGCAATAAACTTTAAGTATCAAGACCTAACCGACAACCCTACTAAACAGCAGGAATTAATTGAGAAATATCGTCTAAAAGAACGAACAAGACGGTTAGACCTCGCTGTCGGTGAAACGATGAGATTAATGATAATAAAGATCAGACCCGATGAGCACATAATTCTCTGGACGTTCCATCATATCCTTATGGACGGCTGGTGTTCAGGTATAATACACAACGAATTGTATTCCGTTTATCAATCGCTTAAAAACAATGAAGCCGTTACTTTACCACCCTCAATAGAATATCGTAAATACATACACTGGTTACAAAAACAAGACGCGGAAAAAAGCCGTGAATTTTGGCAAGGTTACTTAAAAAGTTATGATAAAGCAATCGTTCTCCCTAACACTTCAGATGAGGCTAATAAATCAGCCTACGATCTGGGCATACATTGGATCAACATAGAGAAAGAGCGCATCTCGCAATTAAACCGGCTTACCGTAGAACTCAAAGTAACTGCAAATTCCCTGATTAATGCAATTTGGTCAATATTACTCTCCCGATATAATGATACGAATGACGTTGTCTTCGGTTCCACTTTATCGATAAGACCGTCCGAAATTATCGGTATCGAAAGCGTAGTCGGTTTAATGATAAATACGATACCTTTCAGAGCACAAATAGCCGATAATGACTCTTTTTCTAAACTGGTTAAAAATATCCACGATGCGAGTGTGGAAATGAGACCTCACTCTCATTATTCACTAGCAGATATCCAAGCGCTTTCAGAAGTAAGGGAGAACCTCTTCAGACACATATTAGTCTTTGAGAATCTACCTAAAGACAAATTATCTGAAAACTCTGAATTCGTGCCCGGAATCAAGATTATTTCATCGGAAATGTATGAACAAACACACTACGATCTTGAACTGACAATATTTCCAGGAGAAGAACTTGACCTTCGATTTTCTTACAATCGTAATGTGTATACAGAAGACGATATGACTCGAACAGGGGAACACTTTCAACAAATACTCAGACTTTGTTTAGACGATCCGGCTGGATTATTGTCAGACATTGAAATCCTCCCCGTGAAGGAAAAGAAAATCATTATAGACAATTATAGTGGCAGTACTGAAAAAACTTCAGATGATAGAACCATATTAGAATTAATAGATGATACATCCCAAAAATACCCAGAGAAGATTGCGATAAGTAGTTCATCCGAAGAACTGAGTTATCAACAATTAACCGGCGCTGCCAATTATATCGCTAAGGACTTAATAAGGATAAGCGATTGTAAAAACGGCGATTTGATTGCACTTATAATTCCTCGCAGTAAGTGGATGATCTTAGGTGTAATAAGTGTCTGGAAAACAGGAGCGGCTTATGTGCCGATTGATCCGGATTACCCCGCTGAGAGAATCCGATATATTCTGGATCAAACCTCACCAAAAGCAATACTGACGCATTCGGATGTTATAGATCAATTGAAAGATATTCAAGACGTCCCGGTAATAGCTATTGATGCTAATGAACCGGAGTGCGCAAGCTTGCTTGCGCATGCCGAAGCAAGCTTCAACACTCCGGTTTATAAAGCAGAAATCAGCAACTCTAATCTGGCTTATGTTTTTTATACTTCAGGATCAACAGGCACACCTAAAGGAGTAATGATAACCCATAAGAACCTATCTTCTTTCGTGCCGAATTTGATTGATAGATTTGGACTCGATTCCGATGATACTATACTCGCAATGACTACTTATACCTTTGACATATCCGTGCTTGAGCTGTTTCTTCCTCTAACCATTGGTATGACTGTTTTTATTGCTGATATAAAAGAAATTGAAGACCCCGCTAAGATTCAGGTGATTTTAGAAAAACATAAATGCAATACACTTCAGATCACACCTTCTCATTTAAGAGTATTACTTGAAAACCTTGGATCAGAATTTCTCGCTAACCTAAAAACTTTACTGGTAGGCGGCGAACCAATTCCAAAGGACTTATATAGAACCCTGTCTTTGTTGAAAGGGACAAAGGTTTTCAATGTATACGGTCCAACTGAGACTACTATCTGGTCGACAACAAAGAAGATTGATGACGAAATGCCTGTAATAGGAAGTCCACTCATCAACGAAACCATGTATATTCTGGACAGGAAGTTCAGACCTGTTCCGATAGGCGTTGAGGGTGATATTTATATAGGCGGCGAAGGCGTTGGAAGGGGATATTATAACAATCCTGACCTGACTGAAAAGGCTTTCTTTAACAATCCCTTTGGACATTCTGAGCAGATGTATTTAACCGGTGATAGAGGAAAGTTCTTATCCAACGGCGATATCGAATTCCTCGGACGAGCCGATCACCAGATCAAGGTTAGAGGATTTCGGGTTGAACCAGGTGAGATAGAACATCATATTATTGAATTCCCAGGAATTACAGGATGTATTGTCGTTAGCGGCACGGGATTGTTCAGTGAAGATTTAATTGCTTATTACACTGGCGAGGAAATCGATAGTATTATTGATGTTAAAACCCACCTTAAAAAATTCCTGCCCGATTATATGATACCAACACAATTGATGCACCTCGATCAGTTCCCACTTATGAGCAGCGGGAAAATTAACAGGAAATTGCTACCATCACCATCGGAACAGAAGAAAAGACAGGTAAAAACGAATGCGAGCAGAAAGGCTAACCGGCAGAAACTCGAAGAACTATACCGGTTGATACTGAACCGGGACGATTTTAGTTGGGACGATGACTTTTTTGACCTGGGCGGTCATAGCCTTAAAGCGATGCGGCTGGCAGCAGCTATTCGCAAAGAATTTATGATTGATTTGGAACTTCAAGACCTCTTTAATAATCCTACCTTAAATCAACTATATCAATTCGTCGCCAGTCAAAAACCATCCGGGATACCATGGATAGAAGTTGCTGAAAGTCAAGAGGACTATCCGTTATCTCATTCGCAAAAGCAGATATGGACAATCGACCAACTAAAGTCAGGATCGGTTGAATACAATATGCCTAGCGCAATCCAGGTTGATAAAGAAATTGATCCGGATATTTTACGAAGAGCTATTACCAAACTTACAGAAAGACACGAAATATTAAGGACTTCCTTCATAATGAGGGATAATGAGCCAAGGCAGGTGATCTGTGATTCTGTTGAAGTGGATTTGGAAGTAATTGAGTGCGTGCTTCAGCGCGTAGAAGCAAATCCCCATATTCCTGATATTACACGCGCTGAAGCGCGTACTCAATACTCTTCTATACACGAGAACGGTTATAAAAACGCCATCGAACAAATCCGGTCAGACGTGCATACCTCTTTCAATTTGACTGCTCCTCCCTTGTTCAGATGCAAGTTGTTCAGGATAAGCGATAAATCATCTATTCTCTACCTGAATATTCATCATATCATTGCCGACGAACAGTCGATTGACGTCTTCTTTGAGGAATTACTGATCCTTTATAAATCCTGTTTATCAAACGAATCGTATCCTCTCGGTGCATTAAGAGTTCAATACAAAGATTATTCGGATTGGCAGCAACAGTTTATCAATTCTCCATATTTTAGAAAATATGAAAAGTATTGGCTCAATCAATTTAAGGATAAACCGGCGCCCCTGAACCTCCCCACAGACTTTCCTCGAAGCGATAAGAAACAAGATACAGGACAGACGGTCAATATGACAATTGATGATGAGCTTGGTGATCGTATCAGAGAATATGTCAGAAACCATAAGGTAACTCCCTTTATGTATCTGCTGTCAGCGGTAAATGTTCTCCTTTATAAATACACCACTCAATCCGATATTGTTATCGGACTGCCGACAAGTCTTAGAATTCATCCTGATTTAGAGAACCAAATCGGGTTTTATGTGAATGTCCTTGCTGTGAGAAACAAACTGGAAGGTTGGGCAACATTCCCTGAGTTCCTTAAGAAGGTAAAACAGAATACAACCCGCGCTCACGATAATCGTTTATACCCCTATGATCTGCTCATTGAAATGCTTGGGTTAGATCGATATGAGGATCAAAATTCACTGTTCAATGTAATGGTTGTGTTTGAAGAAGGTTCGGATGATGCCTGGTGGGAAAGTGATTACCAAATTAAACCGATTCCAATCGAAGAAAAAACAAGCAAGTTCGATCTGGTATTCCAGTTTAAATGGACATCCGGAAAAATAAGAGCTTCTATAAATTTCAACGACTCACTGTTCACTCGCGATACAATAGAGAGAATCCTCTCGCATTTTATCGAGTTAAATCAGAGTATCCTTGATGACGACCAATTGTCTTTAGACAGGCTCGCATACATACCCGATAAGGAATTAGATTTGCTCGTTAACCATTTCAACAGACATCGCATTAGTCTGCCTGATAAGACCGTTGTCGATATAATCGAAGATCGGGTCAGAGCTAATCCTGACAAATTGGCTGTATCGTTCAAGGAAAGAAAATTAACTTATAGTGAACTAAACAGTTGGTCTAATGACATCGCACATACTCTAATTGAGTCAAACTCTATCCACCCCGATGACATTATTGCAGTTCTAATGAACCGTTCGGATGCTGCTATAGCTTCGATACTGGCTGTAGTTAAGACCGGCGCTGCGTTCCTGCCCCTTGATGGTGATTTGCCCGAAAAAAGAGTCCGATATATCCTTAAGGACAGCGAATGTAAGATATTGCTAAAGTCTGATGAAATAACACTCTCTAATTTTGATCCTGCGCTGAATGTTGTCGATATAGAATCCATATCCAGATCGGATTCACCAAATCCAGAAAGACACATTAGCGGAAGTGATTTAGCCTACGTAATTTATACTTCAGGCACTACCGGCAAGCCTAAAGGTGTTATGGTCGAACATCATAATATCCTGACAACAGTAATGGGACAGGGAAATCGGATGGGTTTCACCGGGGATGATACTATGCTTCAGTTCTCCTCGCTGAGTTTCGATGCCTCGGTTATGGAAATATTGCTGGCGTTAGTATTCGGAGCGCATCAGGTTCCAATTCAGCGAGATGTTGTGCTCGATCCCAATAAATTTGAAGAAACACTTGAAAAGTATAAAATTACAGCAGCTACATTACCTCCGGGTTACATCGCTTCTTTAAGAAAAGGCTGCTTGAAAAACCTGCGGATACTGGCTTCCGTAGCAGAAGCGGCGCGTACTGAGGACGCAGAGTATTACAGCCGGTACTTAAACTTTTACAATGCCTATGGTCCGACAGAAACAGCGGTATGCAGCGCCTTTTACAGCTATGATCCGGGATCTAATATCAAGTTTATTCCTATAGGCAAACCCCTCCCTAATACTAAGGTTTACATTCTGGATAAAAACCAGCAACCGGTACCGATTGGAGTTCCCGGTGAATTGTATCTCGGTGGCGATAATGTAGCAAGGGGATATTTCAAGAGTCAAGAACTCACGGAAGAACGGTTTATTCCTGATCCCTATACAAAAAATAGTAGAAGCGACACTCTTGTCGCTTGCGCAATGTCTTCAAAATACGAGAGTTCAAGCGACAAGAGTGTCGCTTCTACTATTTATCAAGGGAAACTTTTCAAGTCAGGCGACATCGGAAAATGGCTGCCGGATGGCAATATCCTGTATCTCGGCAGAGCAGATAATATGGTGAAAATCCGGGGATTCCGAGTTGAATTAAGCGAAATAGAGTCAACTATAGACGAACACCCGGATGTAATCAGATCAGTTGTAATCACTCGCAGCAAAGGTAATACTAAAGCGCTTGTTGTGTACTTAATAGAAAAAAAAGAGATGTCAATTGAAGACCTGAAATCATATCTTCGCGAAAGATTACCGCTGTATATGGTACCGGATTGGTTTGTAACAGTTGAAAGTTTCCCGCTGACTGATAATGGGAAGATAGATACCGAAGCTTTACCGGATACGGAAGAAGAAACACGAATAACAGAGAGCGCTGAAAGATCATACAGTGATACTGAAAACCATTTAATCAAAATCTGGCGCAATATCTTGAATATAGAAACGATAGATATAGACACAAGTTTCTTTGATCTTGGCGGCAGTTCTTTGAATGCAATACAATTGATCCATACAATTCAGTCAGAACTAAGTATTACTGTTTCTACCAAAGAACTATTTACGTCTCCGACTGTTCGTCAGTTCGCCAAGTACGTAGATAATCAAAGGTCGAAACCTAAGCCTGAAACAGCAAAGACAGTTGACACTCCAATCCCGAAGGTACATTTAACCGAGGATAGAAAGCGCTTACACATCACAGATCAATCGTTGGAAGACTTAATAGAATCAAATAGACTTCCTCGATTAGATGCGGTTGCATTGGGGTATTTTACTGAATCGGTTTTAACTTCAATGAGAGTTACTGAAGAAGAATTCCTGTCCAGAATAGAAGATGTTCCCATACTCAGTGATGTAATCGAAACGCATTTTGGCACAATCGGATACGTTATTCTTCCCAGATTTACCGGATCGATGTATCAGGATAAGGACAAATTACTGTCGGAGATCAAACAGGTTAAAGACCTGTCTGAAAAACTCGGCGCTAAATCGATTTCACTTACCGGACTGATTCCATCGGCGACAGACTATGGAAAAGATATTGTAAAATACCTGAACTCGAATACGTTGCGTCAGGTGTTAACACCTGACGCAACACTAATTACTACTGGTCACGCCACGACAATAGGAACAATCCTGTTACAAATCGAAAAAACCATTATGGAAACAGGAAGATCATTTCAGAATGAGAACGTCGGCATTTTGGGATTAGGATCGGTAGGATCTGTATTAGCGCTCTCGATGCTGCAAGTCTTTCCCCATCCTAAGAAGATAATACTGTGTGATTTGTATAATAGGCGTGAATACCTGGAAGATTTAAAAGATCGGATAAAAAGGGAATATAAATTCAAAGGTCAGGTTGACATCCAATTCTCTCAGCCTTATCCTCCCGATCAATTCTACGATTCTAGCTTTTACATCGGAGCAACTAACGTAGCGGAAATCTTACAGATTGAAAAACTAATGCCCGGTTCGATTGTTATAGACGACTCCGGACCGCACTGTTTTCATATCGGGGAAGCGATTAAACGTATACAGGATAAATCCGATATACTTATTACCGAGGGAGGAGTTCTGTTCACACCGGAAAACCTGAACGTTACTTCTTACGTACCTGAGCAAATGCAAAATATCTATCGCAAGAACAATACCGACCCTTATGAAGGGTTTAATTCTCGTCATCTCACCGGATGCGTATTATCCTGCCTGTTGACGTTAAAAGATGAAAATATTACTCCTACGATAGGTATTCCTTTAGCCGATGATTGCGTTGAAAATTATACTACATTGAAAAAACGTGGGTTTACGGGTGGAGAATTTCATATAAGCAATTATTCTTTAGAGTCTGACTATGCGGAAGCTTTTAGAAAGAAGTTTCAATAAAAAAAGCAACAATTTGATATTTCACAGTCAAATTCTCTATAAAGAGATTGCAATATGAGATTTATCTTTGTATGTTTGCATGAATTCCCAATTGCGTCTGGTGTTAACAAGTGACGCAACAATATTTCTGTTTTTACTCGAACAAATTTTACATTTCAATAAGGAGTATTAAGTTATGCGCGAACTCAAAACTATACTTTTTCTATTAATCTTCGTATCTTTCTTTGTTTTCATAGGATGTGACGAGGATGAAGACAGTAATCCAACCAGTCCATCTTCGGTTTATCCGGGAGCAGCAGATCAGATACAGAATATGCTTGACGGGTCTATCGCTGAATTCCAGGTAGCCGGCGGGTTAGTTGGAGTCAAGCTGGTTGGTAGAAATGATATCTGGATTGGAACCACCGGAAAGGCAAATCTTAACTTTGACGTGGACATTGAGTGGGACGACCGTTTCAAAATTGGCAGCATCACCAAAACCTATGTAGCAACCGTTGTTCTCCAGCTTGTGGATGCAGACTCAATAGAGCTTGACTCTGCTATTCAGAAGTATCTTCCCGATAGCATCGCAGCGATGATCCCGGTACATCCCGATACAATAATGACTCTCAGATCGGTCTTAAATCATACCTGTGGACTGATCAATTTCAACCATACACCTGAATTTCAAATGGTTCAGCAAGCCAGTTATGGATCAATGGTATGGACAGCGGTTCAATTGTTGTCTCTAACAACCGACAGTCTGACTCATAAACCGGGAACAGCCTGGAATTACTGCAATACCGGATATGTCTATCTTCAACTAATGGTCGAGCATCTAACCGGCAATTCACTTAAACACGAGTTGGATACGCGCGTTTTCGGACCTGTCGGACTCCCCGCAACAGAGTACTGTGAATTGGAAAACCCACCAGACATCGTTAATGGATATATGGATTTTGACCGTAACGGTGTGCTTGATATTTGGAATGACGCCACCGCTGTAAGCCCAACTGTTGCTATGGCAGCAGGCGCTATGGTGTCAAATGCTCCCGATATGCTCAAATGGCTGGATGCTTTGATTGATGGTGATTTGCTCTCCGCCGCTACTCAGGTCGAAAGACTTAAGACCGTACCGGTTGCTCCCGGTGCGCCTTTGGCGTTTGGGTTGGGTATAGTTGACGAAAATCCAACACCAGGGGATAACCAACCGGTATTAGGACATATTGGCGGAATCGATGGATTCTCAGCCTCACTGTTCAAGGATAAACTTGGAAATAATATTGTTGTCTTAGTTAACTCATCCGCTCCTGTGGCGTCTCTAATTCCTGCTCGCGCGTTTGGAAATCCTGCAGATGAGATATTAATGAGAACTATCGAAATTCTTGCAGGAACTAAACCGACTTCAGTGCAGAGTGGTCAATCTATGGACTTCAATTCTGTAAAAGCCTATTACCAGGGATGTCAAACGCACTAACGCATTAAATCTTTGTGATTGGATTTATACAAAAAGGGCGGACAAGAATGTCCGCCCTTTTTTAGTGTATCAATCTATTTCAGTAATGGTAGTGAAACCAGATAGAACAATTCCCCAAAGGGGTGTGTAACTATTCAACGCAACGTTTGATTAATAATCTCACCTATTCTATCAAAATTCTTAAAATTGAAGAAGTGATCTCCCTGAAATTCATGGCTGTCTATTTTATGTGTGGTCTCAATATCCCACTTCAAAAAATCTTCAACCGGAAAATCATCTTCAAGCCCATAGCAAACCGTTATTGGAACCGATAACGGTTCTTTTGTCTCATACTGATAATCATCTACCGCCTTTAAATCCGCCTGAATAATCGGTTCAAACATCTCCCTTAGCGCATCCATTCCCGGACCGCTAAGATTGAAAATAGTTCGAAAGTCAACATCATCAGGAGACATAAACGGTGCGGATGGCGCCGGACATCCGCTAATAAATAACTGAATGGGTTGTGGAAGGTTCAATTCTCTCAGTCTATGGGACACAAGCCAGGCAATGCGTCCCCCCATACTATGACCATAGACAGCGTATTTTGTGTTTAAGTATGGTTTGATTTCATTATAAACGAAATCTACCAGTTCTTCTAATGAAGTTAGTAAAGGTTCTCTATGTTTTCTTCCATGCCCGGGATATTCAACGAGAATTTGCTCTATGTTGTTATCCAGATAGTGTTTTAGTTTTGAGTAACCATCTGCATAACCACCTGCATGGGGCAGGCAGATTAAATTAGTTTTTTCTGTCATCATATTCGTTGAGTGAGTGATGTGGAGTTGATTTATAAGAATGCGCAGTCAAACGAATACACGTACTGATACGATAGGTTATCACATAAATCAACCCGCTGGCAGACGCCCTCGTCTGACAGTTAAGTGCATGTTATAACTGCTGTATATTGCTGTCAGACGGGGCTTCTACCAACGGGTTAGAGTGTATGACAACCTTATTTGTCAATACAATTTCACGTTACCGTCAGGATTTCATCCCGAAACTTCGGGAGTAACCTGGTGGGGAGTCTGTCTAATCTATAGTGAATGAATATCAGCTTAAGCAGAATCTTTGACTTCCTGCTTGACTTCTTGCTTGGCTTCAGTAAAAGCCGCCTTAAAAGTCTCTTTCATTTCTTTCGGATCGAAGTTAAAAACATCGCCTCCGGCTTCAAAGTGCTGAATATACACTCTGCCGATAGCAGAAGTGAATGCAGCAGAAAATACGGGCATTGAAACACTGGCTAAGGTCGTTCCAACCAGGGGGATGATCTTGAGAAGAGAGTTGAAAACTCCACGGGACAAGGCGAATGGCAAAACCGAACCAATCAGTGAAGTTAATGAAGAACTCACTGCATTTTTAGAAAAATCAACGCCGTACAGCTTTGACAGAGAGTTTATCATAGACATTTGAATGCCCAACACGGCTGCTATGTCCAATCCAGTAAACGGGATCAAACCGCCACCTAAAGCACTGTGGAGATGAACTTTGACAATTTTATGCGCTTTTCCGAGTTTTTGTTTTTCTTCCATCATAATTCCTCTTGTGTTTATTGAGTTCTGAAAATTCGGGAACAATATACCTGTTTTGTCTTGTTTCCTTGATAAACTTTAGACCATAAATATAATAGGTATCCTGTCCCCAGATTTCTCGATTATTACTCTTTTGTTTAATGAGAAAACAAATTAAAGTTATAAATCATTGAAATCAACCTTTTGCACACAAATTATCAATTAAATTCATATTATCGTGTTTAGTTATACCCAAATCAATTTCATAAATTGATATTATCATTGTTTTTCGATATATTAAGTAGTGCCTGACCGAAAAATCCTCCTTTTGTCATTAACGACTCTTTTCTGTCATTCCCGCGAAGGCGGGAATCCAGATAATCTATTGTTTGTCCTGGATTCCCGCCTTCGCGGGAATGACAAGTTGAGAGAATAAATGACAGAAAAGAGTCTTTTTCAGTAGATCCTACTTAACGAAGTAACGCTAAATTATACTGGAGAAAACAAATATGGCAATCTCTCGTAAGAGAATTACTAAGGCATTATCTAATCAAATTGAAAAACAGCTTTCACAACTGTTTATGCAGGGAATTAAACCTGAAGTAAGTCCGGATCGCATTGATGAAATCATTAAAAAAAATCCGCGGTTATCAAATGGTGACCTGGCTGAAATCCTGATTAACCGCGCTAAACGAAAAACCGCTATGAGTGGATGTATAAGCAGTCTAACTTTAACCGGTTCCGAAGCATTAATTGCACTGCCTGACATCACACAGTTGTTAAAAGCCGGTGGAATTGGCGGTGTAATTTCATCGATTTCCGCTGATATTGTAATTACGGTTAAAATACAGATGCAACTAATCTTCGATGTAGCTCATCTATACCGTGCGCCTTATGATCTGGATGATTATGAAGATATATGGATGATATTTGCGACTGCTTTAGGAACCAAAGGAGTTGAACAGATTGGTGATTTTTCACAAAATGTATATATGGAACTCGCTCGTGATAGATTCAAACAATGGATTAGCGAAGGTATCGGTAAATCGATCAAAATATGGATTCGAACGCGAATGATCCCGATAATTGCAAGATTATTAACCCAAAAATATATTACGAGGCTTATTCCTGTCCTTAATATTGCAATAGGAACGGTATCTAATTACTCAGTAACAAATAATGTCGGCAATTGGAGTAAAATAAATGCAAGAATACGAGCAGACACTTTAAAAACAGTAGATGAGATTATAAACTATGATCGTAGGAATATTGAATTACTGGCAGGATTGGTTTTTTTAACGGTAACAACTGATGAAGCGTTAACCATAAATAGTGTAATTGTATATAATCAAGTTATAAAGCGTCTAAATCTGACCTCGGAAGAAAGAGAAGATCTTGAACGATTTATCAATTCTGAAATGATTCAGGAGGAAGTCTTCAAGCGGTTGAAAAGAAAAAGAAAACCCGATTTGCGAAACAGCCTTTTCGAACTTGCTCTGTTAACAAAAGCGGCATCGACACTAAATGCAACATCCGAAGATCATAAATTCTTACGTTCCGTTGCAGAATCCACTAATGTTAATTATAGAGAGATAGATTTAATTCAGAGGATCAGGCTTTTTAAGAAGTAACGCATTCCCGAAGGGAATGAATGTGAATAGCAGTGGGTGAAATCCACTGAATCAAATCCCAACCCTATAGCGATCCCGAAGGGGTCGAACATGACACGGGTTCATAATTCCTGTTTATATCATTTGATCCGGATGTTAATCAAGTACGTATATAATAAGCTCCCCGACCTCGACCCTGAAGGGATAATAATCCTTCTTTAACAAGTCTTTGCAGGTGTGATTTGATTGTACTGCGATTAGAGTTAAGAGCTTCAGAGAGTTGTGCCACTGTAATGCGTCCCTGTTCTTCAGCATAGCGAAGGATTTCAGCGGAGAGCTTGGAGCGAACGGTCATCAATCTTTCCCGTTCAAGTTTCTGAAGAAGTAGATCCTTTTGTTTCTTCAGCATTTCAAGGAAGAACAGAGTCCAGACATCTGAATCAATGCTGCCATCTTTGAGTGCGGTTTGTGAAGTTCTCAGTGATGAATAGTAATCATCTTTATTAGCTTCCACCATTCGTTCGAGGGAACTGTATTGGATATAATCGTAGCCGGCACGCAGAAGCAGCAGATTAGTCAGAATACGGGATAGACGACCATTGCCGTCCTGGAAGGGATGTATCGCCAGGAAACGGAGCGTGAAATCAGCAATAATCAGCAAAGGATGAAGCTCGCCTTTATCTATGTCATCCCGGAGGGCTGTAACAAGTCGTTCCATTTCTCCCGGCGTATCTGCAGGCAAAGTGGTTTCAAAGATTATCCCCATCTGGCGACCGGTTTCATCAAAAGCTGCAACATGATTCGGATGATGCTTATAGTTACCTAAGTGCCATTGATCCTTAGACGAAAACTGCAGGAGAACCTTGTGGAGATACTTAATGTTGTTCTCGGTCAACTCCATATCAGCATGTGATTCGTGGATCAACTTCATAGCTTCGGCGTATCCTGCGACTTCCTCTTCGTCGCGATTGCGAAAAGAGGTGAGAGTCAGCCCCGAAAGCAGCGCCTCTACTTCACGGTCACTTAGTTTTGCCCCTTCTATCCGGGTAGACGAACCGATTGATTCGATGGTTGCAAGGACGCGAAGCCTGGAGAGCGTTTCAGCAGGAAGAACACTTAATCCCTTCCAGTAACCTTTGAATTCATCGATTTCAGCGATGAGTCTAATAATGCCGGTTTTCATAATCTTTTAATGATGATGTCCATTTACACATCCAATTATATCCAATTATTTCGTAAAAGTCAAGTTATATGGATATAAATGGATACATAAATGGATATAAACAGCATTTCAATACTGGTTCTTTAGCATTCCCGAAGGGAATGAATATGAATAGCGGTGGGTGAAACCCGCCGAATCAAATCTCAAACCCTCAAGGAAATATGGGGACAGTATACCTATTTTTATAAATGCTTTTAGAATGACCGACAGTCTTTTGAAAAATAGGTATACTGTCCCCATATTTCCCTTCTTAGTTATCACTCAAATAAGAAATCACCAATGCTCCGCATAAATAACTTGCATATTCACTTTTCAAATGTTATACTGCAAGTAATATAGGAGAGTACAATGAGTAATAATGTTAAGATTCCATTTTTCTTAGGACTATTAGGTTTATTATTTACATTTCTGTCTTTCATTTTCATTCCGTTTGTGAGCGTTCTCCCCGTTAAGTTCCAAAGTCTTTTTATTAATTATTCTTCATGGATGCTTTTATTCTGTATTTTACCCGGATTAGGTGTATTTTCCGGTGGTAGTGCTTTATATCTTTTATTCAGATATAGACGGGAATCCAAAAAGGAAAGTCAACCACTCCGTGGTAAGGGATTTGCAGTCACTGGTCTTGTAACAGGGATATTTGCTATTCTTTTCGGTATCTATAGTGAAATATTCTTTATTTCCCTAATTAGTTATTTAAAACCTGTTTCCAATCATCCTGTCGGGAATACCAAAACATTCACATGTAGTGAGGAAAGGTACAGCATCTCCGCTTCGTACTCAATGTTGCTACCAGACACAAATATTATTACTGTTGGGACGATAAGTAAATTTCCACCCGAAGATAATTATGAATCGACATCTGCACAGCTAATTTGTACCAACTTGGAAGGTAAAAAGATATGGGAGAGGACATTCAAAGATTGCTCTGGATGTGCAACAATTGACAATAAAGGCAGGATTATTCTCTGCACGACTTCATTGAAGATTGAGAATGAGGTTAGTTTATTCAGATTATCTCTAAGTGGCGATAGTCTCAGTTCATATACCTTCGATATGAAAATGCCCGGCTCAATTCGCTTCATTTCTGAGACACTTGATTCTAATTATCTTATTATTAAGAGAAACAGAATTGATTCGTCATCAGCAACCAGAACACATCTTCAAAAAATTAAACCAAACGGAGATGTCATCTGGTCCAATACACAACCTGAAGATGGTGAATTTTATCCTGGCAACATTAGCCACACATTGGTTCAAACCGAGGATGGAAATATTCTGGTTGTGGGAACTAATACCGTTGACGTGAACAAGAGACTACGAGTATTTCAATTGAATCATAAAGGTGAGATTGAATGGGATAGAATATATACAGATACGGAAACTGAAAAAGGCCTTGCAATAATGGAGACTGAAGATGGCAATTTTATGGTGTTAGGTCAACGTAAAACCAAAGAAGAAGGCATAACCAGGATAACTGCCATTTTATTAAAAATAGATAGTGAAGGTGGGTTATTATGGCGAAAGTCAGTTGGATGGCTTAATGGTTATATAGCGGATTTTGTGCCCTGGGGTGACGGTGGTTTTTTAGTTACAGGGTGGATTACCAATGCACAATCAATGCTAAGTGGCTCGTCTTTTAATTGCTGGGATACCTACTACATTGTCATTATTACTGCAGATGGTGATGTTCTACACAGATTCCATGGAGAGAAAACGAAAATTACTGTAAAGAGCGCTCTATCGGTAAATGCGGAAAATTGCATTTTGACTGGTTTAGGCGAGAGAACAACTTTAAAATATCCGAATATTCCTACCAACATTCGAATTATAAATTATTACAAATGAGGTTTCTGCAAAATATTAAAGTAACCTTTTTTTCAGAACGTGCTCTCTACTCATATAGGAAAGCAAATACTCTTTCTTCCTAATGCAGAATCTTGTTTCATTGAAATTCTCCCTAAACAACGCTCCAACAGCACATCCAAGCGACAAGAGTGTCGCTTCTACTGAAACCAATTCAATCATCCATCAAATCAAAATCTTCAAGCATTTCGTCAATATCATCATCGGAATCAATCTCGGATGCAGCTTCCGTTGACCCTTGCAAATCATCGTATATATCAGTCAGTATCCCCGAATAAAATTCCAACATTGACATATCCGAAAATAAATGATTGTTAAACAGCAGATTAAAGTTTAACTCGCCATTTGCAATCATTGCTTCGAAAGCGATATCAACCTCGGCTGGCAGTTTTTCTCCCTGGTTTTTATCGCCATAAGAATCAATAAACTGAAACTCCTCTATTTCGATATCCGTATTAAAATGACCCAGGTAATTAAACCTGATTTTTGGATTGAAATTTAACGATTGAGCTTCCTTAAATGATTGAGACGTTATATATCTGAGAATTCCATAACCGATTCCGTTTGAAGGTATCTGCGATAAAGAAGACCTAACCATATTCAGACAATGATCGAGTTCGCTATCCGGATTAAAACTCAATACTAACGGATATATGGACGTAAACCAGCCTACAGTCCTTGATGTATCAATATCAGGGAATAGCTCCTCGCGACCATGTCCCTCCATAAGAATAGAAATCCTGTCGCTATTCTGCTGTTTCAGGAAATTTCTGGCAAATAGCGTCAGGAGATAAACATCCGTTTTAATGTTTTTGTGCCTCCACATATCGAGTAATCTCGAAGTCAATTCGGAATTTAGCGAGTAACTCAATTTTTCCATTTCTTTAAGAGTATATTTCCCGTCTTTTGAGTTCGGATAATCATAGTTTAATCCGATTCTTGACTGGCTTGCCTGGGATTTCCAAAAGGGAAGCTCATTCAGGATTTTATTTGATTTAGAATGAGTGTGTATGTTTTCCGACCATTCCTTGAAAGAAGCGGTTTTAACCGGTAAATAGTCTTCCGATCCTAATTTCAAAGATAGGTAGCTGCGGGTGAAGTCCTCCATAATAACCCGCCATGATATACCGTCCACTGCAAGATGATGAATAACTATATGCAGGATGCTGCCTCCCTGTATCCGGAAAACACCAACATTAATCAACGGATTATGCTCGATATTAATGCTTGAATGTACTCCCTCTATTTCCTTTTCCAATTCACTTAAATCATTGAACCCTCTCAAGTCCTTAAAAACGGGATCCAGCTTAACCGCATCAATAGGTAATATTTCCTGTTTTATTTGCTCGCCTTCTTTCCGAATCACAGTGCGCAGCATATCGTGTTGGCTGATCAGCATATTCAAGGCGGTATTCAAGGCGTTCATATCAATCCTGGATTCACTGAACAGCGTTAGCGATTGATGAAAATGATGAGGCATGTCGCCGTAAGTCTCGAAAAACCACTCCTGTATAGCGGTTAAAGGAACTGAACCCGTTACTGTTCTCTGAACCTTATATTTATCGATAAATTTAACCACCTTGGCGCATTCCTTAATAGTGGATTGCTTGAAAATATCTGCCACACTGAGTTGTATATTGTTTTGATACAGCCGGGCAATGATTTGAATTGCCTTAATGGAATCACCACCCATGGAGAAGAAATCGTCATTTATACCGATTCCGGTTCGTCCTAACACCGCTTCCCATACTTTAATAAGTTGAGCTTCAATTTCATTCGGCAGACGATCCGCCTGTTTATGTTGATGCGGTTGAGTCACAAATAATTCATCGAGCTTTCGCCTATCAATTTTCCCGCTGGCGGTTAATGGGATCGATTCCAATTCCATAAAATATTGCGGAATCATATACTCCGGCAGCTTTTTCTTCAGATAACGTCTCAGTTCATCAGGCGTAAAATAATCAGTCGAAGGTTGTATTGATCTTACTTTTTTTGAGCGAGTTAAAAATGCTGCAAGCTGCTTGTGGGCACCCTCGCTCCGTGTCTCGATCACTGCTGCATCGCCTATTTCAGGATGCTGTAATAATGCCTGTTCTACCTCCTCGATCTCGATCCGGTAACCGCGAATTTTCACCTGCTTATCTATTCTGCCCATATATTCAAGCTGACCGTCTGGCAGCCACCGAACTAAATCACCCGTCCGATACGCTCTTTTATCAGACATTTCGGGGATGGTCACAAAATACTTAGAAGTTAATTCAGACTCATTAATATAACCCCTGCTTACACTAACGCCGGAAGCGTATAATTCACCGGGAACTCCTATAGGCACGGTTTTCTGATTTTTATCCAATACTCCAACGCTCATATTAGGAATAGGCTTTCCTATGGGAATTCTGGCTCGATTTAAATCTGAATCGTTTACATTATGTGTGGAAATACATATCGAACACTCTGTAGGTCCATAAGCATTAATGTATTGCATCGTCTTTGAATAGAATTCGATGTCTTCATTATATGGCGATTCACCGGCGGTTACTAAAGCGCGCATAAATGGCAGAGGCTGCTGGTTGAGACTCCTTAGAAGGATCGGCGGCAATACTGCAAAGCTGATTTGATGATTATTAAGAAATTCCACAAATAACACAGGATTGTCCATTTCTTGTCGGGGAAGCACAAACAGCGACGCTCCGGAAGTTAATGCAGTATAAATATCACCTATTGATGCGTCAAAAGTCAGGGAAGCAAACTGTAACGTCTTATCCTGAGGCGTAACACCATATCTTTGCACCATACCGGCAATAGAATTGGATAGACTTTGATGCTCAACCATAGCGCCTTTAGGCACTCCTGTAGATCCTGATGTAAACAACAGATAAGCTAAACTTTCTGGCTTGACAACAACATCCGGTCGCTTATCGCTCTCGTGGATTAAATCCGATATCAGATAGACAGATTTCTCGTTCTCGTTCCCACTCTCTAGAATTGGAACGATTATTTCTCGAACCAGTTCATAATACTGATCGTCAGTGACTATATGCTTGCATCCGGATTGATTTAATATGGTTTCAATCCGCTCTGATGGAAATTTAGGGTCTATAGGGAGATATACGTTCCCGGATTTCATAATTCCAATCAGGGTGACGATAGCGTCTACCGTTCGATCCAGAATCATCGCCACTATCGTTTCTGTCGGTAATTGCTTCTCTAATAGATTATTAGCAACTCCATTCGTCAATTTCGACAGTTGACCGTAAGATATTTCAGCTTCACCATCCGAAAGCGCAAGATGATCCGGGTTTAATTCTGTGAACTTATCGATTTTCTCTAAAACAAGTAATTCGATCTCAGACGTTCCATCATCAATTCGAGCAAAACCGTCTAACAGTTCCTTCTCGTGCAGTGGCAGCATATTAAGCAGGTCTATCGGTTTGCCGGGTAATTCTATTACACTTTGAGATAATTCCATTAGATGGTTATGTAACAATTCAATTGTATCATTCGTAAAAAGACTCGAATTATAGATAATATCAAGCTTCATTTCATCCGATAATTGCCTGAATCTGAACATCATATCATAACGGCTCATCTCCCAGTCCATTTCAATAGGTTCGATCTGAAATCCCGAAGGTAAATTAAAAGAGTGGTAATCCTCCTGAAGTGTAATGTTTATGTCAAACAGTGGTGAGCGGGACATCGTCCTTTCGAGATTCAATTCTCCTACCAATTGATCATAAGGATACGATTGATGTTCGTGGCTGTTTTCAATTGTTTTTTCTACTTTACTCAAAAATGACTTAAATGACTCGTCACCTTGCACATCATCTCTAAGAGGAACCAGATTTACAAATAACCCAACCTGATTAACTAAATCGGGATGGTTTCTACCGGCAATAGCTGTACCGAGAGTGATATCATTTTGACCGGTGTATCTGTAAATAGTCGTTTTTACCAGTGCCGTTAAAAGTGTAAACAGCGAGACGCCTTTTTTAATAGCTAAATCGCTTAAACCTTTAGAGCAGTGATCGGGAATTTCATTCGTTACTGTTTTACCTGAAAACGTTTGCATTGCTGATCGAGGATAATCTGTGGGGAACTCAACCGGCTCTACCTTTTGTTTAAATGTATCATGCCAGTATTGGCGATGTCTGTTTCCTTCTGCCGATTGCAGGTATTCATTCTGCCAATGAGAAAAATCTTTATAATGAAAAGAAAGCTCAGGTAAATTCGGCTCTTGCCCCTCCATTAAAGCGCTATACGCAGTGAACATTTCCTGCGCAATAATATCCAGAGACAATCCATCACCGATGATATGATGGATTACCATAAGAAATGCATGTTCTTTATCGGCCAGCTTAACCACCTTGCATCTCATCAAAGGAGCAGTATCCAATTTGAATGGTGTATTAATTTCAGTTCTGAATATATCTTTAAGGAATGTATCTTTATCCTGACTGGATGATAATCGCAATCGCTCAATTTCAATACCGTTATCACTAATAACCTGAACAGGAACACTACCTTTTACCACAAACGACGTGCGCAATGCTTCGTGTCTTTGAATAACATGATTTAAAGCTTTCTCAAGGACGTCGATATCCGTTTCTCCATATCCTTTGAAAAGAGCGGGGATATTATTCACGACATCACCGCCCTGTAATTGGTGCAGAAACCAAACTCTTCTTTGAGCAGGAGAAATATCATAGTATTCCTGCTGCGGTAAGGGCAATATTTTCGATATCTTTTCTGTTTCAAGTTTTGACTTAATAACTTCAGCAGACTGACGAATGGTCGGGCTTTGAAATACGTCCTTTAGAGTCAAATTTACCGAAAAAACCTGATATATTTCCGATACCAACTTCATAGCGCTTAGAGATGTACCACCAAGTTCAAAGAATGGATTATCTACGCCTACTTTTTTTATACCGAGTATTTGCGACCATATATCGGCTAACTTTTCCTCATACTCATCGGCAGGTGGTTCGTAGGATATATTTGCATATAGAATTTCATCCGGTTCAGGCAGACGTCTTTTATCTATTTTTCCATTAATGGTAAGGGGGAATTGGTCAAGGTATATATAAAAGGATGGAATCATATAATCAGGTAAAAGTGAGGCGAGATATTTTATCATATCATCGGAACTGATATTTACATTACCGGTGAAATAGCAGGCTATGAAATTATTACTTTTATTGGTAACTACGCTTGCATAGCATTGATGAACGTTGGGATGGGACAGAACTGAGGATTCAATATCACCCAACTCGATCCGGTTGCCGTTTACTTTGACTTGCCTATCCAACCTGCCGAGTAATTCAATTGAACGGTCTGCAAGGTACCTTCCCAAATCGCCTGTTTTATATATTATATCGGATGCTTTCAAATTAAGAGGATTTTGAATGAACAGTTGCGAAGTCAATTCCGGATCATTGTAATATCCCTTTGTTATGAAGGGAGACTTAATATAGAGTTCCCCAATTTCACCAATTGGACAGAGTTCATTATCCTTCAATATCAGAATCGCTGTATTGGAAATCGGTTTTCCAACGGGGATGATTTTATCGTTTGGGTATGAATCCTCGTTTAACCGGTTGCAGCATTTTGCCAATGTGCTTTCAGATGGACCATATAGATTAACCAATTCGATTCTGTTATTAAAAAGTCCCCGCCAACGATTAACGTCCCTGCCGTATAGAGGTTCTCCTGCAAGTAGAATATATTTTAAATTTGGAAATAAACTATTAACAGACTCTCTTCGTTCAAGATCAGTAAGGATAAGTCGAAACAGGGAAGGGACTATATGAATATGGGTTAGATTGTTGTCATTTATCCAGTCTACCAGATAGGTAACATTTTCATAAATATGCTCCGGCGGAACAATCGTTGTACCTCCGGAAATAAGCGGTACAAAAATATCACGCAAGCTGACGTCAAATGTCGTTGGCGCGAAGATCGCTATTTTACATTCTGTATCTATAGAAAATTCACCGATTTCCCAGTGGATGAAGTGACTTAATCCTTTATGACGACCGACTATAGTTTTAGGATCGCCTGTGGTTCCGGAAGTATTAATGATATAACAATTATCATCAGGTTTTTGCTTGATGTCGGGTGTATGGGTTGGAATATTGGGGGTTTGTTCCTGCAATGATTCAAACCTGGCTGGAACAATTATAATCGGAATATCGAGATTTTCTCGATTGAATAATTGATGTAATTTATCTTTATACTTATCAAAGGTTATCAAAACCGATGGATGGGTCTTTTGAATAACCTTAATATTTCTCGAATCGGGGAAATCGGGATTTATGGGCATAAATGCCGACCCTGATTTCATTACGCCTAAGACAGAAGCGATGTATTCGATACTGTGCGGAAGGTAAATTCCTACTATTCCGGCATCATCCACATTTGACTGAAGGAGTAGATTCTGGATAATGTTGGCGTAGGAATTCAAATCCGAATAACTTATGTCGGATTCGCTGTCTACTACAGCGATTGCATCTGGATTCTGATTTGCAATAGATTCGAATACTGTGTTGAGGATTTTTTTATTCATATTTCTTAGAAATTGTATTGTTCCTATAAAATTGTTAGAAGTGTCCGTAACTGTCATTCCCGACACTGTCATTCCCGACACTGTCATTCCCGTGAAGACGGGAATCCAGTTTAAAAGTTTAGTATGTTCATTCCATTGATAAATCAGTATGTTAGTTTAGTTGAGAAGATAACTCTCAATCTGGATTCCCGTCTTCACGGGAATGACAGTGTTGGGATGTACAAATAACTTTACAGGGACACTACCTTAGAAATCATACTGAATATACTTTTTTTCAAACAAAACGAAATCTGTATCTCCAAAAAAGGAGGAATAATATATTGCCATATCGAGGTGTTTTAACACTTCTGCAGTTGTATCGCATATTTTACTAACTTGTATACCATCTTTATCTTCTTCAACCTGCATCGTGAATGCTTCCGGTACGCCAAAAAAGATTGCCTCTGCATTAGCTTGCAAAGCGTAACCAGGCACATACCACTCTTTATATATCTTTTTATAACTATCTAAATCTACTGATACTTTGTTTTCGATTAATTTTTCTAAGACCAAATTCCAGTATATACTTGGATCGTTAGTATCTATTTTATCTTCATCAACGTACATAATAACTGAATCAATTATAGCAGGTCCCAATCCATGATTCTCAATCCTGAGACCAAATTTTTCTAAATAGCGACTATCTTGAAGATAGAAAGAAAGTTTAGGGGTTACAGATATTCTCTGGTGTTCCCTGATTTTCTGCAATTGGATGATTGTTGAATACAGCGCCATTATTGAAACTATGATTGGCGCCCAACTTTTTAGTAATTCACCAAAGGATGTTTTACTAATAATGTTTACTTTAATTCCTTCACTATCGGTTGTAATTTTAACTGATTTGTTCTTTTCGCGGTTGTTTTTCGCGGCTGGTTCTGTTTTATTATCCAAGTTCGCCTCCAAAATGTTTTAGTCACATTGTTATTTTGTACCTATCTGCTACATAGCAGTTTCCAGTTGTTTTCCTTCAACTTGACAAGTTAATAAAGACAAGTATCACAATGAAGTATTTTATAGAAAAATATCAAGTGAGTATAAATATCTTATCAATAATAACTAACATTTCTCAGTTCGTAATTTCCTGTTTGAAGTTGGGAATTAGGAAAAAGCTGCAAAGTGAGATTTTTAATTATCTGTTTCAATCAAATCATGTTATATAGTGTTTGACCGAAAACCTCCGTTTTTCTGGATAATAACCCTCTTTTGTCATTCCCGCGAAGGCGGGAATCCAGGAGAAACAATAAGTTATCTGGATTCCCGCCTTCGCGGGAATGACAAAAAAGGGGCTTTCCGGTCAGACACTATATAGTACTTTGAAATATAGATAGTCAATATAACATTTTATTATAACTATAATTATAAATGTTTTAAAATGGAAATGTTAATAATAATTATACAGGAGTGATAGCAATTCATATAAGGTAAGGGATGAAAGAGAAAAATCCAGAGATATGGTTTTTCATTTAAGTAAAAACCCTGTCAGCGTCTATTTCAGTAACTGTACTGTGAGGGTACAACCTGAGTTTAACACCTGTAATCCAGTAATCCCTTGGAGCACCTACAGTTACTTAAATTTCAATTTAGAAATCTGACACAACAAGACTCTTTGTTGTTGGTTTTGGCACCTCCAATTTCTTGAATATT